>JBAZJT010000025.1 GCA_041651175.1 Elusimicrobiales bacterium
TGTTCCTGAAGGGCAGCACGGTGGTGCATGCCCCGGACATGAACAAATACAGCGCCTCAAATCCCGACACCTATCAGGTGCTGGCCAGCAATGTGGACAAGCTGTCGTTCTCCAGCGGGGCCGATGCACGGCTGACGATGAGAATATCGCTGGCGAGCGCGTCTTCGTCCTCCTCCAGCGGCAAGAGCCTGTCGGGAGCGTCCAGGAAGGCCCTTTCCGGCTCTGACGGAAGCAGCAGCGACGGAACCAGCACGGACGGGAGCAGCACGACTGCCGCCTCCGAACAGAGTGACCTGCAGACCTCCGTGCTGCCGGACAGCGCCAACGGCACCTCCGTGGCCAAAGCGCTGGTGAACTAGGTTCCGGGCCGCGCTGTAAAGGAAGGCTCGCTCCGGCGACAGCAGCAGTGGATATTCAGGGCGGGAGCTATGCAAACGCATAGCTCCCGCCCGCGTTGTTTCCCGACACGCGCGCGCGTGCCAGGCAGCAGCAGCGACGCGCAAAGCCGCCGAATGGGACGTTACTTCGTTAACCTGAAAATTTCAGTTGGCCGCGGGATTCGGCGAAAAACCGCTTCATACTGCCTTCACAAAATTATCCTTTCGTGCCGTGGAGCACGCGCGGATAATTTTGTTCGGCATTATTTTGCGCTTTTTCGCCTCGGTCCTCGCGCCAACTGAAACTTTCAGGTTAAATAATTGCAAAAAATGGGCTTGTATGGGCCGGTATAAGACGGTAGAATATCCTCAGCTTTCGGACAGGGAGACCGCTTATGGATTTGAGAAAACTGATTCTTTCAGGGAGGGCGCGCTACGGCATTATCGGACTCGGCTATGTGGGGCTGCCGCTGGCCGTCGCGCTGGCGCGGCGCGGGTTCCGCGTCGCCGGTTTTGAGGTTGACAAGGCCAAAATACGCGACATAAACAAGGGCGTTTCGTATATAGGAGACATACCTTCCGAGACCGTCAGGGAATTGCATTCCAAGGGGCTGCTTTCGGCAAGCGGTGATTTTTCCGGGCTTAAGGAGCAGGACATTGTCATCATATGCGTGCCCACGCCGCTGCGCAAGAGCAAGGACCCGGACGTATCCTATATAGTCGCCTCGGCGGAGCAGCTGCGCCCGCGGCTGCGCAAAGGGCAGCTTGTAATTCTGGAAAGCACCACCTATCCCGGCACCACCGTGGAGCTGGTAAAACCGCTGCTGGAGGAAACCGGCCTTGCCGCCGGAAAGGATTTCTTCCTCGCTTTCTCGCCGGAGCGGGTGGACCCCGGCAACCCGAAATACGGCATAGAGAACACCCCCAAGGTAGTGGGCGGAGT
This sequence comes from Elusimicrobiales bacterium, assembly GCA_041651175.1. Taxonomy (NCBI): domain Bacteria; kingdom Pseudomonadati; phylum Elusimicrobiota; class Elusimicrobia; order Elusimicrobiales; species Elusimicrobiales bacterium. The sequence continues at coordinate 1,321 of JBAZJT010000025.1, forward strand.
CACCAAAACCTGCGGCGAGCTGGCCGCGCTGGCCTACAGCCGCGCGGTTGAAAAAGTGGTGCCCGTCTCCTCCACCGAGGCGGCGGAAATGGTGAAGCTGGTGGAAAACACCTTCCGCGCCGTCAATATCGGCCTGGTCAACGAGATTGCGCTTATGTGCCACCGGCTGGGGCTCAACGTGTGGGAGATTCTGGACGCGGCGGCGTCAAAACCGTTCGGCTACATGCCGTTCAAGCCGGGCCCCGGAATTGGCGGACACTGCATACCGCTGGACCCGCATTACCTGGGCTGGAAAATGAAAACCCTCAATTTCGAGCCGAGGTTCATAGAGCTTGCCGGCGCGGTCAACTCCGCCATGCCGGAGCATGTGGTTTCGCGGCTGGCGGAAATCCTGAATATCCACGGCAGGGCGCTCAACGGCAGCAGGCTGCTGGTGCTGGGCATGGCCTACAAGGCGGACATTGCGGACCACCGCGAGTCCCCGGCGACGGATGTGGTGTCGCTGCTGCTGAAAACGAAAGCCCGCGTGGATTATCACGACCCCCATGTGCCGGAGATAGAAATAAACGGGAAAAAGCACCGCTCCCGCCCGCTTGCGCCCGCCATGCTTAAAAGATACGATTGCGTTATCATCGTTACCGCCCACTCGCGCATAGACTACGGCATGGTGGCCAGGCATTCCAGGCTGGTTTTTGACACGCGCAACGCCGCCGCCGGCATCTCCTCGGAGAAGATATACAGATTATGACAGAAACAGGCGCACCGGATATTAAAAGCGAATGTTTTGAACTGGCCAAGGCGATAGGCAGGACAATGGGCCAGATGGCGCTTTACGGCGCCGCCCACCCGTCGGTGGAGGAGGGGGCGGCGCAGGCGCACAAGCTGGCGCTGTCCCTGGCGGAGCAGAGCAAGGGCGAGTTCGTCCTCGCCGCCGACGCCGACCATGTTACCGCAAACGGCAAAATAGTTTTCGGCAGGGATAAACTGCCCTCCGCGCTTTCCGGCACGTTTGAACGGCTGCATCTGTCCAGCATCACATTCCGCGCCTCCGCCACCAAAGACGAGGTGCGCCGGCTTTGCGAGATTGCGCTTATCCGGCAGGACAGGATAAAGGATTTTTCCGCCGCCGGATTTCTGAAAGAGAAGAATATTTCCGGCATAACGCTTAACGCCACCGTGTATGCGCGCATAAGGGAAGGCCAGAAAGTGGTGGATTCCACTCTGCGCGCGGGCGGACGCCCCCAGCCGCCGGGCGGCGGTTCGGGTTCGGGAGGTGGCGGCGGCTCCGGCATGGGCAGCGGTTCGGGCGAAGGCAACGGTTCCGGCGGCGCGGGAACCGGCGCGGGCGGGGGCGGAGGGGCAAGCCCGGCTTACGCCTCGCTTCAGAAAACGATGTCCGGCGGCTCGCTGGAGGACAGCCTGTCCGCCATGGTGCGCGAACTGCCGCTGAACGACGACGAGCGCAAACGGATTATGGAGGTGGTGCTGGTCCAGCTCAAGCAGGAGCTGGGGTTGCGCGTCAAGTCCGCCACCGAAATGCTCTCCAAGGAAAAAACCCGCGCCCAGAACGCCAGCGCGCGCACCGACACCATGCTGGCCACCGGCTCGGAGGGCATGGTCATCGTCGATGCCGGCGGCAAAATACTGATGATGAATGCCGCGGCGGAGGATATATTCGGCAGGAAGTTTTCCGAAGTGTCAGGCAAGTCCATAACCGAAATCAGCCGCCGGGAGCAGATGATAACCCTCTCCGGCAGCATCGCCACCCCCGACGACAAGCCCATTGCCCCTGAAATGAACGTGCACGGCGTGGAAGACACCATGCGCATAATGCGCCAGAGTTCCGCCATAATCCGCAACGACGCGGGGGACATAGTGGGCTCCACCGTCATCCCGCCGGATATGGCCAAACTGCGCGAATACGACAGGCTGCAGAAGGAATTCGTGGCAAATGTGACGCACGAGTTGCGCTCGCCGCTGACTTCCATAACGGCGGCCCTGGGGATACTAAACACCAATCTGAACGAGCTGTCCGGGGAGAATAAATCTTTTCTTGACACCGCCATGCGCAACGCGCAGCGGCTGAATTCGCTGATAGGCGACATACTGGATTTTTCCAAGCTGCAGTCCGGCAAGCTCTCGGTGCATCCCGAACCGTGCGACGCCGCGCTAATAGCCGTGGAGGCGGCGGACGCCATGCGCGCCTGGGCTCAGGCCAAGGGCGTCAGGCTCGGGGTGAACGCGCCGCCAACGTTACAGCTTCACGCGATGGCGGACAAGGCGCGCTCGGTGCAGGCGCTGATGAACCTTATTTCCAACGCTATAAAATTCACCCCCGCCGGCGGGGAAATAACGGTGTCGGCGCAGCCTCAGACCAGGGGCAACGCCAATTACGCGGCATTTTCCGTGAAAGACACCGGCCCCGGCATCCCCAAATCGGACCAGCAGAGGATATTTGAACGTTTCGTCCAGATAGCCTCCGGCGAGAGGATGGGCGGCACCGGCCTGGGACTGCCGATTACCAAGGCTTTGGTGGTGATGCAACGCGGCAGCATAGAACTGGACAGCGACGCCGGCAGAGGGGCGACATTCACCATGCTGCTGCCGGTCTCCGCGGCGCCGCGGGAAACTCCGGCGGATTCCGAAGCCGTCCCCGCGCGGAAAAAGAAATGGTGGAGAAGGCTGCTGGGGGAATAGGCGGATGAAATCCTCCCCGTTCTCTTCGCGACTGATGGCGGTGATGTTTTTGCTGGGCACCGCTCCGCTGGTGCCGGCGGGCGGGCTGCTGTACTATTACCAGTCCCGCGCGAAGATAAACATTCTGGCCCTGCACGAAAGCCTCTCCGCCGTAGCCGCCGACACAATCTGGCATTATCTCCGCACATTGGCAGGCCGGCTGGAATTCGCAGAGAGGCTGGAGCTTTCCCCGGACGCGCGCGACGCCGCCCGCGTCCAGTTGGAACAGGCGCTGCTGACCAATGCTGATATTCTTTCCATAGCGGCGCTAAGTAAAAACGGCGCGCCGCTGGTGCGCGCCAGCAGGCCCGGCCTGGCGGACTGGCTCACACGCGGAGCGCAATCCGCCAATCCGGTATTCACGGAGGCGGTGCGCACGGGACAGGTGGTTTTCAGCGGGCTGGATTCCATGGGCGGCGCGCCGGTGTGTTCGCTGGCGCTGCCTCTTAAAAACGGCAATTACCTCTACATGCTGGCCAGCATGGAGCCGCTCTGGCGCCAAATTCAGGAACAGCGCATAGGCAAAACCGGACGCATTCTGGTAACCGACGGGCAGGGCCGCATTTTCAGATTCGGCGGCGACAATCCGCCCATAGTGTTCCCTGTGGTTCTTCAGAAACTGTTTTCCGCGGGGCCGGCGGCGCGGCTGGAATATGTGCCCTCGCTGGACGGCGTGTTTGTGGGCGCCTACAGGCGCGTGCCGGAAACCGAATTATACGTGGCCACATTGCAGTCCCGCAGCGAGGCCTTCTGGACTTTGCGCGTTACCATGCTGCTTATGGCGGGTTTTCTGCTGCTGGCGGCGACGGCGTCCTATTTCCTGTCCCGCAGATACGCGGCCAAGCTGAGCGAGCCCGTCGCCGCCCTGATAGACGGCGCCAGCCGCGTGGCAAGAAAGAATTTTGACACTCCCGTTAAAAGCTCCGAAAACTGGGGCGAGTTCAGGGGGCTGATTCTGGCCTTCAACTCCATGATGGCCGAAACCGGGCGCTACAGCCGCCTCCAGGTTGACAAGGTGCTGGAGGAAAAGCACAAGATGGACCTGCTGATTTCCATGATGAGCGACGGCGTCGTTCTCGCCGACGATAACTGCCAGCCCGTATTCATGAACCGCATCGCCCAGGAGCTGCTGGCGGACCCGCAGTTCCGCGCCCTTGCCGTGGACGGCGCGGAGGAGACGGTGCGCCACCTCTGCCGCCGCGAGGGGGAATCCGACCAGGCCTACGCAGTGCAGCTTTCCGGCGGGACGCGCTGGTTCCGCGTAACGCGCCAGCGCTTCCAGCCCTCGCGCGGGGAGGCGATGTTTCTGATAGCGCTGCGCGATGTTACGCTGGAGCACGAACTGGACGCCGTAAAAGAGGAGTTCTTCAATTCCGTCGCGCACGACCTGCGCGCCCCGTTGCTGGGAATGCAGGGATATATACGGCTGCTGGAAGCCTCCGTCGCCGACCCTAAGGGCAAAGAGATAATCTATTCCATGAAAACCGTCAGTTCCCGCGTTTTCCGGCTGGTGGAGGACATACTGGACGTAGCGCGCATGGAATCAGGAACGTTGCGCCTTAAGTCCGAGAGCTTTGACATAGAGGAGTGCGTCTCCCGCGCGGTCATATCGCTTGCGCCGCTGGTGGCGGAGAAAAAGATAGAGCTTTCCGCCCGGCTGCTGCCTGGCGCGTCCGGGGAGTTTTTCGGCGACGTGCGCATGATGGAGCGCGCGCTGGTGAATTTAATCTCCAACTCGGTCAAATACACGCCGCAGGGCGGGCGGATAACGGTTTCCTACGGCATGTCCGGCGGCATCGGCGAGGTCCGCGTGAAAGACAGCGGCCCCGGCATCCCGCCGGCCAGGATGGGCGAGATTTTCAAGAAATTCCACCGGCTGGACGAAACTCACGGCGGCTACGGCCTGGGCCTTGCCACCGTCAGGAAGATTGTGGAGATGCACGGCGGCCAAATCCGCGCCGGAAACGGCGCAGACGGCGGCGCGGAATTTTCGTTCACAATACCCGGCCAGCCCCCCAAAGACGCGCCCCGGTCCGCCCCCCCGGCCTGAACGCGCGGACACCCAGCCTGCTGCACATGGAATTTCAAGCACTCAGTATTTTGTACAATCGGACAGGCCCGTTTTCCGCAAATGGATGGCGGAAGCCGGCGTGAAGCCGCCTGCGGTTTGGCTGCGGGAAACAGGCGGGCCTGTTGCGCGGGCGGCTGAAGATAAGGAGATCTGATATGGCTGTGGATATTGCCGTTCTGCTTAAAACAATGGTCCAGTACGGGGCCAGCGATTTGCATATCAGAAACGACAGCAAGGCCTTCCTCCGCATTCACGGCGATATAAAGGGCATAGACGGCAGCGAAATGACCAGCGCGGAGGTGGAGGCGCTGGCCCTTTCGCTGATGAACGATAAAAGCAAGCGCATTTACGAGGAGCGCATGGCCTCCGACTTCTCGGTGGACGGGGGCAAGGTGGGGCGGTTCCGCTTCAACGTGTTCCGGCAGCGGGGCAAACCCTGCATAGCGGTACGCCACATTCCGCTTAAAATACCCACTTTCGCGGACCTGAACCTTCCTGCGGCCACGTTGCAGAAAATGGCGCTCAACGAGCGCGGGCTGATACTGGTAACGGGCGTAACCGGCTCCGGCAAGACCTCCACGCTGGCGGCGATGATAGACCACATCAACGAAAGCTGCGACGACCATATAATCACCATAGAGGACCCCATAGAATTCGTGCACAGGGACAAGCGCTCCATAGTGGCCCAGCGCGAGATAGGCAGCGACGCAACCGATTTTCTGGACGCGCTGCGCTCCGCCATGCGGCAGGACCCGGATGTCATCCTGGTGGGTGAAATGCGCGACCTGGAGACAATGCGCGCCGCCGTTACCGCGGCGGAAACGGGGCATCTGGTGTTTGCCACCGTGCATACCATGAACGCGGTGCAGACACTGACCCGCATCATAGACCTGTTCCCGTCGCATCAGCAGACGCAGATACGGATGCAGCTGTCGGATACGCTAAAGGGAATTCTGTCCCAGCGGCTGCTGCCGCGCTGCGGCGGCGGGCGGGTGCCCGCGATGGAAGTGATGATTGTAACCCCGCACATCAAGAAGCTGATAGAGGACAACAACCTGAGCGGCATAACCTCGGCGATACAAAAGGGCGCCTATTACGGGATGCAGACCTTCAACCAGTCCATGGTGGCGCTTGCCAAATCCGGCACGGTAACAACCGAGGATGTGCTGGCCGCCGCCTCCAACCCCGACGACGTCATGCTGGCCCTGCGCGGCATAGAACAGGAATCCGAGCAGCACAAGGCCTGCTGATTTCCGCTAGCCTGAAAGTTTCAGTTGGCGCGAGGACCGAGGCGAAAAAGCGCGAAATAATGCCGAACAAAATTATCCGCGCGTGCTCCACGGCACGAAAGGATAATTTTGTGAAGGCAGTATGAAGCGATTTTTCGCCGAATCCCGCGGCCAACTGAAATTTTCAGGCTGGTCTGAAACTTTCAGGCTATTTGGGCGGGTGAGGAAGCCGTTCATCCAGCCGGTGAATTCCGCCCAGCCGCTGTCCCGCGCGAAGGCACCGCTTTGGGCGTAGCCCGCTTCCGTATCCGGCGGGACGGGGTTTTGCCTGCGCGGCGGAATCTCTATGGAAATACCCAGGGCATTCGCCCCGTAGTCGCCGTGCTTGCGCTGGAACAGGCCCAGGCGGCCTATCACCAGTTCCTGCGAGATAAATCTCTCCAGCTCCGCGCTTTTCGCTTTAACTTCCCCGCCTTTCGCCCGTTCGCCCACCAGCCGGGCGAAATGGCATAAATCGCCGAAATGGGCGTAGTCCCTGCGCAGGTCCGGCTCCAGCGAGCCGTAGCCCGCCATCCCGAAGCGCAGCACATTATTTACAGCGTATGAGACAGCCTCCCGCTCCCCGGCGCGCATGACGGCTTGCGACCAGTCTTTAAGCATGGCGGCCAGCTCCACGGCCTTTGCCCCGTCTATGGCGGAAAAAGTTTCCCCCAGGTCCATATGCTTGTCGGGCCAGTACAATTCCTCAAATTCCTTTTTGACGGAGGCCAGCACGGCGGCGGCTATGGCCGCCGCGGGCGCGTCCGGCTGCGCCTCCACAAACCCGCCCAGCGCCGCATACACATTTTCCGGCGGGGTGGCTATTTCCTCGGTGCCGAATATGATGCCGGCATGTCCGCCGGTTTCGTATGCCACCTCGGCCATCTGCATCGCGCAGGACAGCAGCATCAGCATGTCAACCCTGCCGGAATCTTCCAGAATTTTGCGCAGCTCCGTGTTCCTGACATGGCCGGAACCGCTCCCGTAAAGCATTCCCAGCATCCGGGACCGCCCCTCCACCCAGCCGCTGCCGTGGCCGTGCAGAATAAGGGCGTAATGCCGCGCGGGAAATTCGCGCCTGGCCCAGCGGACGAAGTCCGTAACATTGCGGTAATCGCCGAAATCCAGCTTGTCAAACCGCGCCAGCGCGGGCGAATGGAACGGATTACTGGAATCGGTGTGCTCCATGAGGTATCTGCTGGCGCCGCCGGAAGGATACGAGGCTTGCAGCACCATGTTGACCTTTGAGGTGGTGCCGGCATGGCCGGTTCCCTCCATGACGCGGTACAGCAGATTGGATTCCAGGGGCGGGTATCCCGCATAGACCATGATGGTCCATTCCTTCATCTGCGGCTTGGCTTCGGCGGACGCGGCGGGCGACGCGGCCTGCCGGGGCGGGGCGATACGCTCCAGCTCCGCCAGCGCGGAGGCCGCGGCGGACGCCGGCGCGCTGATACCAAGGGAAAGAATGCACAGACAGGTGGTTCTTCTCATGAAATTATTGTTTGCACAGGTCGTAACGTTGCGCCACGCGGACCAGTATGTCGTTGAATATATCCCAGTTGCTGTCCCTGGCAAAGGAACTGCTGTCGGAATAGGATGATTCGTGCTCGCCGTCATAGACGACCGGGCAGACAGGCGCGATTTCCACGGACACGCCGTGCGCATTAGCCTCGTAATCCGCATGCGGGCGGCGGAACATGCCCATATTGGCTATCACCAGTTCGGAAGCTATGAATTTTTTTATCTCGTCGCTTTTGCTTTTCAACGCCGGGTTTTCGGTTTTGGAGGCGGCCAGCTCCATGAAGTGATACAGGTCCCCGTTATGCGTCCGCTTTCTCTGCGTGTCGGCGGACGGCTTGCCCATTCCCGGCATGCCAAAGCGCATCACATTGCTCATCGCGTAAGCCAGCGCGCGCCCATCCTGGGGCCGGACGGCTGCGCCCCAGCCCTTGAGCATTTGCGCCAGGCCGGACATTTTGGAAACGTCCAGCGCGGAAAAATGCTGCCCCATTTCGTTCGTCTTGAAAAAATCCGTGTTTTCCAGAGGCTGCCATTCCGCTTTTACAGAGGAAAACACCGCGGCGGCTGTTTCGGCGGGAGGCGCGCCGGGGGCGCTAGCCAGCGATTTCGCCAGCGCGGCGAACACATTTTCCGGCGCCCAGATGTACTCTTCCGAACCGAACACGGCATCCGCGTATCCTCTCGCCTCGTAAGCTATTTCCGCCATCTGCATGCGGCAGGAGAGCAGAAACAGGATATTTTCATGCCCGGACGCCTCCAGTATTTTCCGCAGTTCGGAATTGCGTATATGGTTTGCGGCGCGCTCGCCGTAAACCAGGCCCGCCGGGGCGTATTCCTCCCAGCCGGTGCCGTGGCCGTAGAGCATAAGCGCGTAGCGTTTGGCCGGGTATTCGCGTTTGGCCCATTTGACGAAATCTATGACGGTGCGGTAATCGGCAAAATCCGCCCGGTCTATGTGCTGGAGCGGTTTTTCCGGGAAATTCCTGTCAACGGCATATCTGGTTGCGCCGCCGGGCTCGGATATTTGCAGCAGCACATTCACATTCGGCCTGCCGCCCGCTTTGGAGAGGCCTTTCATCGCAATGTCCAGCAAAAGCCTGTCTTTTTCCGCGAAACCGGTGTATACCATCAGCGTCCATTCCCTCTGCGCGTCCGCGCCGGCGGATGGGGCGGCCTCGGGAACGGAAACGGCGCCCGGAGCGCGCATACGCTCCAGCTCGGCAATGGCGGAATCTCCGGCAGCCGCGCCGCGCGCGCACAGCGGCAAAGCCAGCAGCAATGCCGCCGCAAAGCGCGCGCCGCCGCGCCGCGCGGCATTTCGCATGCGGGTGTTTTTCACTGTTTACACTCCTCGTATCCGTTGCCGTAGGGAATTTTGCCGAGCTTGCGAACGGCGGCAACCTGAAGTTTTGTGGCCACGCATTCGTCCCAATAACCTATCACATGCGCCATTTCGTGCATCAGCATTTCAACCGTGTGTTCCTCGGAGAAACCAAGCTCCTGCCGGCACATGTATATGTACGGCTCTCCGGGATAGGTATAGGCCAGCGCCGCCCCTCCGGCGCACTGGCTGAAATCCCGGTCGGACAGCGGGGCCAGCACCGTTACCCCGCTTCGCCATGCGCTATACATCCTGGAATACTCCTTCTTGTAGGGCTCGCGCTCCGCGTTGCGGCGCAGCATTTCCTCCAGCATGGATTTCACCGAGGAGGTATATGCCGACGCCTGCTCTATTTCGCCGGAGCCGCCGGCCATATACACCGAGGCGGGCTCGTCCCGTATTTTAAGAAACTGCTCCCTTGTCAGAACGTCGGGCGCGCCGGAGCCGCCGGCCAGAACGCGGCAATTGCAGACCGGCAATAACGCGGCGGCGAATATATAGAAAAATGCTCTCACGCGCATGCAGCCTCCTGGATAGATTATCGCACCGGCTGCGCGCAGCCGCATGGGTCAAAAGTCCCACTGGGACTTTTGACCCATGCGGGGACCGTCTTGCCGCGCTAGAATTTTTACTGAGAGCGAAAACGGAGGAGCAGGCAATATGAAAATGTCCAGTCTGGCGCAGATAGTGCTGGCGGCGGCGCTGGCGGCGGGAGCCGCTGCCGCGGGAGAGTGGGACCCCGTATCCGGTTACGGAGACAATTCGCTGGGCGGGGGAATGGAATCTTTCAGGCAGACCATGTCCCGCGCGTCCGAACAGATTTCGTCTACCATGAAAGCCGGCGCCGGAAAGAAACTGGTATGCATAGATCCGGGGCATCCCTCGCCGTTCAACAGCGGGTATGAAAAACAGAACGGCACCACGGAAACGCATATAAACTGGGTTGTCGCCGAAAAGCTGAAAAAGGCGCTGGAAGGAAAAGGCGTCCGGGTAATGATGACCAAAAGCGAGGAACGGCAACTCGTTGACAACCAGGACAGGGCCGTCATGTCCAACAAGGCGGCTGACAAATTTTTTGAGGAAAACTCCGGCGGCGTCGCGCTTGTGGTGCACCTGCACTGCGACACCGGCCCGCACAACGGCTTTGCGGTGTATTATCCCGACAGAAAAGGCAAATATACCGGCGTCTCCGGCGACGAGCCTAATATAGGATTTACGGGCCCCACGGTGGGCATACAGGAATCCAGCAAACAACTCGCCGGGGCCGTTGAAAGCGCCATGTCCGGCAGGCTTTCCGGCAAGGTGAAAAGCAACGGCGTCAAGGGCGATTCAAAGACCGCGGTGGGCGGGCGGCAGGGCGCGCTGACCTTCTCCATATTCTCAAAAATACCGACAATCACCGTGGAAATGGTGACTCTCTCCAGCAAACGCGACGTCGAATTCATAAAAACAGAGTCCGGCCAGCAGCAGATGGCCCAGGCCATCGCCGACGGGCTGATAGGCTATTAACCTGAAAATTTCAGTTGGCCGCGGGATTCGGCGAAAAATCGCTTCATACTGCCTTCACAAAATTATCCTTTCGTGCCGTGGAGCGCGCGCGGATAATTTTGTCCGGCATTATTTTGCGCTTTTTCGCCTCGGTCCTCGCGCCAACTGAAACTTTCCGGTTGGCCAGCGTTCGCGCATAACCCCCGGCTTTTCCGCACGGCGGACGGCGGTTCCCCTCCGGTTGCGAAAAACCATTATGAAAGCTGTCATTCTCAACGGCGCGCGCAGCGGCGGCTCCAACTGCGATTTCCCGAAAAAACCCAAGACATGCCGCGTATGCTGCTTGAGAACGGCGGCAACGTTTGATAAGGTAAAGCTGTAGCCGTTTGAAAGGCCTGCCAATCCGCATTCGCCGGAAAACCGGCGGCGGCAGCCTGCGGCAGGGAGAGTGTATGTCCGTTTTCACCAAAGACAAACTTGAAAAATACGCCGATGTGATGGTCTGGGGGCTGGAGCAGGCGCGCAAAGGCGGAAAAATAAACCCCTATGAAACCCTGCTTCTGCGCTACAATGCGCCCGCCCAGGATTTCGCCGACACGCTTTACCGCCGGTTTCTTGAAAAGAAAGTGAACATCGTCGTCCGCCTCACCCCCGGCCCCGTGGCGGAGAAGGATTTTTTCACGCTTGGCGACAAAAAAATGCTGGGCTTTATCCCCGCGGGCGAGCGCGAGCTTTATTCCTCCGCCAACGGCTGGATTCGGGTGCGCGCGCCGGAGAGCCTCACCCACCTGAAAGACACAGACCCAAAAAAAATCGCCATCCCCGCCATTGCCGGAAAACCCCTGCGCGATATTCTGGACAGACGCGAGGAGGAAGGCAAATTCAGCTGGACTCTCTGCACCTATCCCACGGAGGAGCTGGCAAAACAGGCCGGGCTTTCGCTGAAGGAATACGCCGCGCAGATTGAAAAGGCATGTTTTCTGGGCGAAAAGGACCCCGTCGCCAGATGGCGGCAGGTTTACCGCGACTGCGGGGAAATAAAAAAATGGCTGAACTCGCTGGGCATTGAGACGCTGCATCTGCAGTCCGCCCGCTGCGATTTGGAAGTGAAACTGGGCGAAAGCCGCAGATTTCTGGGCGTAAGCGGCCATAATATCCCGTCTTTTGAGATTTTCACCTCGCCGGACTGGCGCGGCACGCGCGGGACTTATTTCGCCGATTTCCCGTCTTTCCGCGACGGCAATTATGTCAAAGACATAAAGCTGGTTTTTGAAAAGGGCCGAGCCGTCTCCGTCCGCGCGGGGAAGGGGGATAATTTCGTCAAAAAGACTCTGGCCATGGACGCGGGAGCGGGCGCGCTGGGCGAATTTTCGCTCACCGACAGCCGTTTCTCCAAAATAGACCGCTTCATGGCCGACACTTTGTTTGACGAAAACCACGGCGGCAAACACGGCAACTGCCATGTCGCGCTGGGCGCGTCTTACAGCGACACTTTTGCCGGCGACCCGAAAAAGCTGACAAAGGCCGCCAAAGCCAAACTCGGCTTCAACAATTCCGCTTTGCATTGGGACATCATCAACACAGAGGACAAAGCTGTAACCGCCGCGCTTAAAAACGGGAAGAAAATCACCGTCTACGAGAACGGCGAATTCAAGTATTGAGGTGAGATATGAACAGGAAAGACTTCCTCCGCGTGGCCGATTACACCATTGACGACATCAACGAGGTTTTCGGCGTCGCGCGCGAAATAAAAGACAAGCTGAAGAAGGGCATTCCATACACCCCGCTTGCGGGCAAGACGCTGGGCATGATTTTCCAGAAATCCTCCACGCGGACGCGGGTTTCGTTCGAGGTGGGCATGTATCAGCTGGGTGGCTATCCGCTGTTTTTAAGCTCGGCGGATTTGCAGCTCAAGCGCGGCGAGACCATAAGCGACACGGCCAATGTTCTTTCCCGCTATCTTGACGGAATCATGATACGCACCTTCGCCCAGTCCGACGTGGAGGAACTGGCGGCCAACGCCTCCATCCCGGTAATCAACGGGCTGACCGACGACCATCATCCCTGCCAGATACTGGCGGATATTTTCACCATCACCGAAAAGCGCGGCAATGTCAAAGGCCTCACCGTCGCGTGGATAGGCGACGGCAACAACGTCCTCCATTCCTGGGTGGAAGGCTGCGCGCTGACCGGCATGAACCTGCGCATCGCAGTGCCGGAAGGCTTTGACCCCAAAAAGGAAATCATGGACTGGGGATACGCGCAGGCGAAAAAGACCGGCGTGAAAATAGAGCTTTTCCGCGACCCGAAACAGGCCGCCAAAGGCGCCGATGTTCTTTATACCGACGTCTGGACCAGCATGGGCCAGGAGGCGGAGAAAGAACGGCGGCTGAAGGCTTTCGCCGGCTATCAGATAGACGGCGAGCTGCTCAAAATCGCCAACAAAGGCGCGCTGGTCATGCACTGCCTGCCCGCGCACCGCGGCGAGGAAATTTCCGCCGAGGCGATGGACGGCCCGCAGTCCGTGGTTTTTGACGAGGCCGAAAACAGGCTGCATCTCCAGAAAGGCATTCTGGCCCTGCACCTGGGCAAGGACTGGAAAAACGCGCCGGCCAGGGAAGCGGCGATGCTGCAGACCGCGCCCAGGCATTGCTGCGCGTCCAAAAAGACCTGCTGCGGACACTGATAAACCGCCCGGGGCGGGCCGCGCGGTCCGCCCCGGGACACAATTCCATGAACCTATATCACGAAACGGCGGCCTGGGCGGGCGTATAACAAAACCCATGCGCGCGCTGCTTGTAAACGACGACGGCATCCACGCCGAAGGGCTTGCCGCGCTGGAGCGGGCCTTCGGCCCGCGCGCGTCCACCGTGGCGCCGCTTTCCCAGCAGAGCGCCAAAGGCACTTCCATAACGCTGCACCGCCCGCTGCGGGTGCATGAGATACACCGCAACGGCGCGCGCCGTTTTGCCGTGGACGGCACTCCGGCGGATTGCGTCAAGATGGGCATTACCAGGCTTTCCCGCCTCAGGCCGGACATTGTGATCTCCGGCGTGAATCCGGGCGCGAATGTGGGCATCAACCTGCTGGCTTCCGGCACCGTTTCCGCCGCGATGGAGGCTTTCGCCATGGGCATCCCGGCGATAGCGGTTTCCATAGACGGTTTCACCGGCCTGCATTACGATTATGCCGCGCAGATTGCGCTGCGGCTGGCCAAAGCCGTCCTGGCGGCGAAAAAGCTGCTGCTGCTCAATGCGAACATCCCCAACCTGCCGCCGCGCCGGATAAAGGGCCTGCGCGCGACAGTGATGGGCAGCTCCCGATTCTCGGAATTCTACCGCCGCCGCACCGACCCGCGCCGCAACAGTTACTACTGGCTGGACGGCGAGCTTGCCGATCTTGCCCCCAATCCGAAATCCGATTATGCCGCGCTGAAGGCCGGATACGTTTCCGTAACCCCGCTGCGGCTGGACCTGACCGACGAAAAGCTGCTTCCCCGCTGCGCCGCGCTGCTAACCCGGTAAACCAAGATTCTATTCTTTCCGCCCGGCGGACTCGCCAATTATGGTAGAATAAAGCAGCGCGGCGGGCGCTGCGGATACGCGGCGTCCGCGCTGATTTTTTGCTTTCGCCGAGGGAGAACTGAAAATGTCCACCGTTTTCGCCGGAACAAAGCCATCCGAGTTTGCGCTTTCGCCGCGCCGGGCCGGATTTTACGACATTTCCGACGCGATAATGAAATCCTCCTACCGGCTGCCGCCGGGCGACCTGGAATTTTACGAATCCGTGGATGTGGCCTACCGCGCAATATGCGCCATTCTCTACAACTATGTCCCGCTATCGGGGCATCCGGGCGGCAGCATCTCATCCGGCAGAATCGCGCAAACGCTTGTGTTTGACGGCATGGACTACGATTTTTCCGACCCGGACCGCCCCGACGCCGACCTTATTTCCTACGCCGCCGGACACAAGGCGCTGGGGCTTTACGCGCTGTGGGCGCTGCGCAACGAGCTGGCCCGCATAGGCGACAAAACGCTTCTGCCCGCTGAAAAACATCAGCTCCGGCTTGAGGATTTGATTGGTTTCCGCCGCAATCCCGCGGCGGGGACGCCGCTTTTCAAACAGTTCAATTCCAAGCCGCTGGACGGGCATCCCACCCCGGTTACGCCATTCATAAAGCTGGCGACCGGGGCGAGCGGGGTGGGCGTCGGCTCGTCGCTGGGGCTGGCACTGGGCGCGGCGGACATATACCGCGCGGCGGCGCCGCGCGTGCACATCATAGAAGGCGAGGGCGGCATGACCGCGGGCCGCGCGCACGAGGCCTTCGCCTGCGCCGCCACGACACAGCTTAAAAACGCGGTGCTGCATGTGGACTGGAATCAGGCCTCCATAGATTCCGAGCAGGTCTGCCCCGAAAACGGCAGGCCCGGCGATTACGTGCAGTGGACCCCCGCAGAGCTGCTCTACACCCACGACTGGAACGTTGTTTCCGTCCCCAATGGCCACGATTTCTTTCAGATACAGGCGGCGCAGCGGCTGGCCGCAGGGATGGACAACAGCCAGCCCACCGCCATAGTCTACCGCACCGTCAAAGGCTGGCGCTACGGCATACAGGGCCGAGCGGCGCACGGCGCGGGACACAAGTTCGCCTCGGACGGGTTTTACGCCGCGCTGGACGAGTTCCAGAAGTATTACAAGACGGAACTGCCCCGCTTCTGCGGCGAGCCGTCGCCCGAGGGTCTGGAAAAATGCTTCTGGAACACGTTGTCGGCCATACGCAAAACTCTGGAATCAAGGACGGATTTGTGCCGGCTGGCGGCGCAGAAATTGCAGCAGTCCCGACGGCGGCTGGACGCCGCCGCGCGCAGGCCGCGCGCGGACGCGCCGGACCTGTCCAAGCTCTACGGCGGGAAACTCACGCCGGAAACAAGGCCCGCTTCGCTAAAACTGGAGCCGGGCAAGCCGTATACCCTGCGCGCCGAGCTTGCCGCATGCCTGGGCTTTATAAACCGGGAGACGGGCGGCGCGCTGCTGGCCGCCTCGGCGGACCTGGCAGGCTCCACCAGCATAAGCGACGCGGTGAAGGATTTCCCGGCGGGGTTTTTCAACTGCGTCTCCAACAGGGACTCGCGGCTGGTTCCCGTGGGCGGCATTTGCGAGGACGCCATGGGCGCAGTGATGGGCGGCGTCTCCAGCTACGGGCGGCATATCGGAATCTCGTCCTCCTATGCGGCGTTCATCGCCGCGCTGGAGCATGTGCCGGCCCGGCTGCACGCAATAGCCCAGCAGGCGGAAAATTCGCGCGGCCTGCCGCGCAAAACCTTCATAATGGTAAACGCCCATTCCGGCGCAAAAACAGGCGAGGACGGCCCCACCCATGCCGACCCGCAGGCGCTTCAGCTTTTGCAGGAAAATTTCCCCAAAGGCGCGCTGATAACCCTCACCCCGTGGGAGCAGGGCGAAATCTGGCCGCTGCTGGCGCATTCGCTGCTGCTGAGGCCGGCGGTAATCGCCCCCTTTGTCACCCGGCCCGCCGAAATAATGCCGGACCGCGCCGCGCTGGGCATGCCGCCGGCGCAGGCTTCGGTCAAGGGAATATACGCGCTGCACAAGGCCGAAAAAGCGGAAGGGACCGTAGTTCTTCAGGGCAGCGGCGTAACGCTGGCTTTCGTAAGCAAGGTGCTGCCGGAAATAAAAAAGCGCGGCTACGCGCTGAATGTGTTCTATGTTTCCAGCGCGGAACTTTTTGACCTGCTGCCGGAGGCGGAAAAAGAGCTGCTCTATCCCGCGGAACTGGCCGGGCAGGCCATGGGCATAACCGATTTCACGCTGCCGACGATGTACCCCTGGATACGCTCGCGCGAAGGGCTGCGGCACACGCTGCATCCGTTCGCCAAAGGGCATTATCTGGGCAGCGGCCAGGCGGAAAAAGTGCTTGAGGAAGGCGGGCTGGACGCGGCGGGGCAGCTGGCGGAAGTGCAGTCGTATGTGGAAACCCGGCGCGGCAAAACCGGCTGCTGGTGCTGAATTTGTTTATATCCTTAAGGAGGCTAAGACATGGGCGCAGCTCTTAAAGCCAGAAGAATACCGGCGGTGCCGGAAAGACCGTATCTGACGGGCAGGACATATATATTCAGGCTGGAAAAAGGGGACGATTTGCTGGCATCGCTTCAGGATTTCTGCCACGACAACCAGATTAAATGCGGCATTATCTCCGGCTTCGGCGCGGTTGACTGCGCCACTTTCAGCTATTACGACCAGAAAAAGCGCAGGTACAACAAGTTCACGCTCAATCAGGAGATGGAAATCCTCAACCTCACCGGCAATATCAGCCTCATGGAGGAAAAGCCGATGGTGCACGCGCATATCGCGCTCGCCGACGGCGACGGCAAGGCCTGCGGCGGACACCTGATGGCGGGGACCCGCGTTTTCGCCTGCGAGGTTTTCGTGCAGGAGCTTGTCGGCTCCCCCAAGATGAGGAAGGCAGACAAGGACACCGGCCTGCCCATCTGGACAAACGTAAGGGAATAGCTTGAACGGCTTCCGTTCCGGGTTTGCGGTGATAGCCGGCGCGCCAAACGCCGGCAAATCCACCCTTCTTAACAGGCTGGCGGGCGGGGACTTGTCCATTATCTCGCCCAAGCCGCAGACCACGCGCGAAAATATCGCCGCCGTCAGGAACGGGAAGAATTACCAGCTTGTGCTGGTTGACACGCCCGGCTTCCTGCGCCCCGCCTACAAATTGCAGGACACCATGCTCCACGGCATAAAGCGCGCGCTGCGCGAAGACGCCGACATCGTGTGTTTTATGGCGGAGCCGCGCCCCCCCGGCCCCAAGGAAAAGGAGCTGGCCGCGCTGGTAAAGACTCTGGCCGTGCCGGTGTTTCTGGCGGTGAACAAGACCGACACGGTTTCCCCCGCCCAGGCGAAAACCGCCGCCGCCGAATACGAAAAGCTGCTTTCCCCCGCTGCAACCCATCTTATTTCCGCCCGGCGCGGCGATGGCGTGTCCGCCCTGGAGGCTGCGCTGGCCGCCGCGCTGCCCGAAGGCGAGCCGTATTTCCCGCCGGGGCAGTGGACCGACCGCTGGGAGCGTTTCTTCGCCGCCGAATTCGCGCGCGAGCAGATTTTCAGGCTCTACGGCGAGGAAATCCCCTACGCCTGCGCCGCCGTTACGGAAAGTTTCGCGGAAAACGCCAAGCCGCCCGACGTGGCGCGCATAGCCGTCTATGTTGAGAAGGAATCGCAGAAACCGATAATAATAGGCAAAGGCGGCGCGATGATAAAGCGGCTGCGCGAGGGCGCGCAGAAGCGGCTGGAAAACTTTCTGGGCCGGCCCGTGCGCGTTGAAATCACCGTCAAGGTCGCCAAAAACTGGCGCGCAGACCCTGTAAAAATAAAACAATTCTACGGCGAGCGATAAATTTTTCCGCAACCCTTTCTGTCTGATTCGCGTAATCCTTGGTGAGCGATGAATAAAATTACAGCATTCTTTATTATTTACGCTGCCGCAGGCCCGGTTTTTGCGCAGACCGCGCCGGAGATTCCGGTCTCCTCCGCGCCGGTTTTAAGCTGGAACGAGGCGGTGGAGCTTTTCCGCGCCAACAGCCATCAGCTTAAATCCTCTTACTCCGATGTCGTTTCCGCGCTGGCCGCCTATAACGGCAGCTACAGCGCATTTCTGCCGAACCTGTCCGCCTCCGGCGGCTACAACCGATACAACAGCACGGTGTCCAGCCTGTTAAACGCATACAATAGCTTTGACTATCAACTGACCGCCGCCGTCCCGCTTTTTGCCGGCGGCAGCAACGTGGCCGGAATGCGCAAGGCCAGGGCGCAGTTCGGGCAGGCCCAGGCCAGAAACCGGCAGGCGCAGGCAGACGCATTCCGCGAGCTTGGCAGCGCATACGCCCAGCTTCTCTACGCGCAAAACGGCATAGAGCTGGCCGACGAAATCATCGCCCGGCGCGAGGAAAATCTGAAGCTTATCCGGCTGCGCTACGCCGCCGGGCGGGAGAGCAGCGTCTCCGTGCTGGAGTCGGAGGCTTTGCTGAGCGGCCTGCGCTGGGAGCGCGAAAGCGCGGTTTACCAATGGCGGCTGGCCCAGCGCGCGCTAAACGCCGCGACGGGGCGGCGGCTCTCCGAAGAAGTCCGCGCGGGCGCGCTGCCGGATATTCCCGCGCCGCCCGAAAATATCGACGGACTTGCGGCGGAACTGGACAGCCATCCCGCGCTTGAATCGCAATCCCGCGCGGTCAAGGCGCTTGAGGAAAATCTGGTCCAGGCAAAAAGCTCGCTGTACCCGTCGGGAAATCTGAGCGGCTCCTTCGCCCGTTCGGACACGATATTTCCGCCGCTGGACAACACCTGGTCCCTGGGAATCAATTTCAACTGGGACATTTATTCCGGCGGAAAAACGCGAGAGGGCATGCGCTCCGCGCAGGCGCAGATCGACGGCGCAAAAGAGTCCTATCTCAAGCTCAAGGACGATGTGTTTGTGGCGGTTGAAAACGCCTGGTTCAACTGGCGGGAGAGCTTGGCCCATATCGCCGCGCTGGACGATAATTTCAAGGCCGTGCGGGCGCGGCTGTGGCTGCTGCGCAAGCAGTACGCCGCGGGAACCGCCTCGTTTTTCGAGTTGCGCGACGCGGAGGAACGGCTAACCTCCGCGCAGAAACAGCAGTTGGCCGCCGCGCGGGATTTATTTATAGCCTACGCCGGATTTGAGAAAGCGATGGGGAGGCCGCAATGAAAGGAAACGTTTTCAGAATGAAGCGCGCGTGGTTTGCGCTGACTGCGCTTTTTATTCTCGCCTGCTGGGGAGGCGCGCGCCTGCTTAAAGCCAGAAACGAACTTGCTAAAATCCGGTCGCTGCTGCCGGTTGCCGTCCTGAAAGGCGATTTCACGATGAAGGTGCAGGCCACCGGCGCGGTTGACCCGGAAAACCGGGTGCCGCTGGCTCCGTCGGTAGGCGGGCGGCTGGAGGAGATTTTTGTAAAGGAGGGCGACCCCGTAAAAAAAGGCCAGCTTATCGCCAAAATCAGCTCAAGCGAGCGGGTCGCGCTTCTGGACAGCGTCGCGCTGGACAGTTCCAAGTCCGAGGAAATGGCCATAGTCCGCGATGCCTACACGTTGATGCCGCTGGTCTCTCCCATAGACGGCGAAATCATAAAGCGCGCGGCGGAGCCGGGCCAGACGGTCAGCCCCGGAAAGGAAATAGTGGTCATCTCCGACAGGCTTATTATCAAAACCGCCGTGGACGAGACCGATATAGGCGGCGTCCGCGAAGGCCAGAAGGCGGAATTTTATCTTGACGCTTTTCAAAAACAAAGGCATGAGGGCGCCGTGGTGGCCGTCTCGCGCGATTCAACCAAAAAGGAAGGCGTCAACGTCTACGAAGTGAAGGTGCTGCCTTCCAAACCCATCGCCGCGCTGCGCTCCGGCATGACGGCGGATGTTTATATCCTGACCGGCGTCAAAAAAAACACGCTTTATCTGCCCAAAAGGGCGATAGTTTACAAGGACGGCGAGAGTTTCGTAACCGTAAAAGCGCCGGACGGAAAAAAATCAAAAGAGCAAAAAGTGCAGACCGGCAAGGCCAACGAAAAAAGCATAGAAATACTTTCAGGGATTTCCGCCGGCGAGACCGTGCTTTATTCCTCTGACACCATAAAGCCCGAATCCATGGCGATAGATTTCAACTGATGAGCCTGATAGCGCTGCAAAACATCTCGAAAACCTATGCCTCCGGGGCGTCCCGCGTGCAGGCGGTAAAAAACGTCTCGCTGAATATCGAGGCGGGCGAATTCGTTGCCATAGTAGGCTCTTCCGGCTCGGGCAAGTCGACTTTGCTGCACATAATGGGGTTTTTCGACCGCGCGGACGGCGGGGAATACTTTTTCTCCGGACATCCGACGGCGAAATTCGGGGAATCCCAATTGGCGGCGGTGCGCAACAGGATGATAGGCTTTGTGTTTCAGTCTTTTCATCTTCTGAGCAGAACGACGGCCAGCGACAACGTGTCGCTGCCCATGGTTTACGGCGGGGAGGGAAGCCGCGCAGAAAAAGCCGCGCGCTGCCTTGATTTGGTGGGGCTTTCCGACCGCGCAAAACACAAGCCCAACGAGCTTTCCGGCGGGCAGTGCCAGCGGGTTGCCATAGCGCGCGCGCTGGTTAACGACCCGCTGATTATTCTTGCCGACGAGCCGACCGGGAATTTGGACTCCCTTTCCCGCGCGGGCGTGATGGATTTATTCAGGGAACTAAACGGCAAGGGGCTTACCATAGTGATAGTAACCCACGACAGCGAAGTGGCCGCGCAGACAAACCGCGTCATACACATGAAAGACGGCGAAATAATTTCCGACGAAACCCGCGTACAGGCCAACGCCGCCGCGGTAAAGACGAAGCTGCCACAAGCGCGATTCGGGTTCAGCCTTGCGGAACTGGGCGAGCAGCTTGCCGTGGCCTTCAAATCCATCTGGCGGCACAAGATGAGAAGCGCGCTGACGGTCATGGGCATGCTTATCGGCGTGGGCGCGATAATCGCGCTTATGGCAATAAGCGAAGGGTTTGTAAAAGACATCATCTCCGGCGCGGACAAGGACGAGGCGTCCAGCCTGTGGGTGTATGTCCCCTGGCGGCAGGCCGCGCGGGCGCAGCTTACGGTTGACGACGCCGCGCTGATACGCGACAGTTGCCCCGCCGTAGACAAAGTAACGCCGGGCATTAGCGGCTCGGAAATCATCTCTTACGAAAACAAAAAAATCACCGCCCGGATAGACACGGACGACGGCGGCATGGCGGCCAGGACCAGAAACAACATTTACTCCGGCAGAAAAGTAACGGGACGGGTCATCTCGCCCGAAGACAACGGCAGCCGGGCGCGGGTCGCGCTGCTTAACGAGACCGCCGCAAAAAAACTGTTTGAAAAAGGCAATGCCGCAGGCGGCGAAATAAGAATCAAAGGCGTAACATTCGCCGTCATAGGCGTTATGGAGGACCGCAAGAGCGCGCAGATATTCGGGCAGGGCAATGCGGGCGTCACAATACCCGTTTCCACCGCCATGAAAAGGCTTTTCGGACGCGATAGCATCAATTATATCGAAGCGCGGGCCGCCAGCCCCGAAACCGCGCAGGAAGCCCGGCGGCAGATAATAACCGCGCTGCGCAAAGCGCACGGCTGGCGCGAGGGCCAGGACGAGAATTACGAGGTTGAAACCGCCACCGGCCAGATAAACAAATTCAAAAAACTGATGGGGACGCTCTCGCTTGTGGTTTACGGCATAGCCGCCATTTCGCTTCTGGTGGGCGGGATAGGCATTATGAACATCATGCTGGTCAGCGTAACCGAGCGCACGCGCGAAATCGGGCTCAGAAAAGCGCTCGGCGCAAGAAATTCCGATATATTAAGCCAGTTCCTGATAGAAGCGGTGGTTTTGTGCATGGGAGGAGGCGTTATCGGTGTGGCGTTCGGGCTTTCGCTGTCGTGGCTGGCGTTTTTCCTGATAAAAGTAACACCGGCGTTAAGCATGGGCGCGATAGCGTTCGCTTTCTGCTCTTCCTGCACCATAGGCATAACATTCGGGTTCTGGCCCGCTTTGCAGGCCGCGCGGTTAAACCCGATAGAAGCCCTGCGCGCGGAGTAACCAACCCGGAAATTGAAACCGGACAGCGGAATTCGGCGGCAACTGCGGAAACAGTCCGCCGTCCCGGTTTTCGCTGCCGGCTGCGCTTGCCGTGTAAAAACAAATCGTCCCGCTTTCAGGGCGGGACGATTTGTTTTGAACGGATGACGCTATTTCGTTACCGTCGCTGCGGGGGCGGTTTCGGCCTTTTTCTCGGCTTTTTTCGCCGCTTTCTTGGCTTTCTTGGCGGCCTTTTTGGCGGCTTTCTTCTCGGCCTTCGCCGGCGCGGCTGCGGGGGCTGCGGGGGCGGCAACTGCGGGGGCTGCCGCAGGGGCTGCCGCGGGGGCGGCTGCGGGGGCGTTCTGGGCCATTGCGGCGGCGCAGAAGCCGCAGACTACGAGCATCGTAACCACTGTTTTCATTGCTTTGAGTCTCCTTTAACTATGTTTTGTCGCATTCCGAACCGGAGGACTGCGGGGCGTCTTCATCGCCGCCTTCGCCGTCCGGCCGGGAATAGCCATCCTCAAGCGGGGTGGGCCGCGCCGGAACTTCGCGCAGCCAGGGATAGCTGTTCTCGGCCTGCTCGGTCATGCTTTTGAAACGGGTTTTCTGCTGCTCGTCCAGGACCGCGCCGATTTCCTGCTTCATCGTCTCGCGCAGGGTCGCGTATTTCGGCCTGAACTCGGATTTAAGCTCCTGTATATCGCGCTGGCGGTTGTCCACTATTTTGGCGATTTCAACCCGCTGTTTCGGCGACAAATTGAGTTTTTTGCCCAGCTTGCGCACGCTTGCCGAGGAGTCCGCCGTTTTTTTGGCCGAGGCCTCAAGCCTGCCTTTTGCCGCGCGCTGTATGCCGTTGACCGAGAACCCGAACACGGCGCCCATGGCGAAAGCCAGCGCGACGATTATCGCCCGCCGCCTCATACCGCCTCCTCCCCGTCTATATTAAGAAAAGCCAGCGGCTCGCTGCTCTCGCCCGCGATGGCGGCGGCGGTGATGCCGTCGCCTTTGGGCAGAACAAGCTCCTCCACCGGGCCGGCTTTGGGCTGCGCCGCGGATGAAATCCACAGCCATGCCCCGAATGCCGCCGCGGCGGCGGCGCTGGCTGGCACAAGCATCCGCAGCCAGCCGCTCCACGCGGGAGCATCCTCAAGCCTTGCCAGGACGCGGGATTCCAGATACGGCGGCTCCTCCGCGACGCGAACGCCGGCGAACCAGTTATCCGCCTTAGCGGCGGCCTGATTGAGCCGGGCGCAGCCGGAGCAGCCGCAGCCGTCTCCGGCGCGGAAGCTTTCCGCCAGCAAATTCAAAATCTGTTTTTCGTGCTCGTTCATAACCCGGCCTCACCCATTAGACGCGGCGGCGCCATCAAAAGTTCCATGCGCCTTTTCCTCCTCCGGCATAAGCCCGCGCAGGACAAGCAAAAGCTCCTCGCGCGCGCGGAAAATCCGGGATTTGACGGTGCCGGAGGGTATTGCCAGAATTTCCGCGATTTCGTCATAAGACAGGCCGGACACCTCTCGCAACGCAAGCAGCGAGCGCTGCTGCGGCTCCAGCTTTGCCATGGCGGCTTCCACAAGCAGCTTGTCGGCCAGGCGGGAGGTTTCGGCCTCGCCGGAGCCGGAGGGCAGGGCATTCTCGCCGCCGCGCGCCTCGGCCAGGGCGTCAAGCGAATCCTCGGAGCGGGTTTTCCTGCGCCGCAGCAGGTCTATGCAGCGGTTGGAGGCGATACGGTACACCCAGGTGGAGAATTTACTGCGCCCCTCGAAACTTTCCAGCTCGGAGCAGATTTTGACAAGGGTATCCTGCGCGGCATCTTCGGCCAGAGCGGCGTCGGCCAGCATGGACAGGCAAAATCTGTACACTGGCCGCGAGATGTCCGTTATTATTGTGTTAAGCGCCCGGTTGTCGCCGTCAGCCGCAGTCGCGAGCAATGAGGCCGGCGGCTCCGGAATAGTGTTCACCTGTAATATTCTATCACAAAACGGAGAGGGGCTGGAAAATGGTAATATTGGGGAAGCCTAGGAGGTGCGCATATGCGTATTGCCAAACGGATATTCCTGTTTATAGCGGTAAACCTGCTGGTGCTGGTTACCCTGTCCATCACTTTAAGCCTGCTTGGCGTAGGCCATTATATCGGCGCGCAGGGCATCAATTACGGCGCGCTGGCGGTTTTCTGCCTTGTCTGGGGCATGGGCGGGGCTTTTATTTCGCTTGCGCTGTCGCGCCTGATGGCCAAATGGATGATGGGCGTGCAGGTGATAGACCCCGACAATGCGCCGCCGGAATTGGCGGAACTCGCCGGCATGGTGCACCGCCTTGCGCGCGCCGCCAACCTGCCGAAAATGCCGGAGGTCGGCATTTACGAAAGCCCCGAACCCAACGCCTTCGCCACCGGCCCGACCAGAAGCCGCGCACTGGTGGCCGTGTCCACCGGGCTGCTGGGCGCGATGGACAAAAAACAGACAGAGGCCGTCCTTGCCCACGAGATAAGCCATGTCGCCAACGGCGATATGGTTACCATGACGCTGCTTCAGGGCGTCATCAACGCGATAGTGATGTTTTTGGCGCGCATAATCGCCTTTGCCGCCAGCCAGCAGGTGAAAGAGGACATGAGACCGCTTATCCGCTTCCTCATAACCCTGGCTTTGGAAATACTGCTCAGCCTGCTCGGCTCCATTGTGGTGATGTGGTTTTCGCGCCGGCGCGAATTCGCGGCGGACAGCGGCGCGGCGAAACTCTCCGGCGCGCGCAACATGATTTCCGCGCTGGAAGCGCTGGAGCGCGCCATTGATTTCCGCGACCCGCGCCAGCCGGAATCCCTTGCCACCCTGAAAATTTCCGGCAAGCCGCGAAGCGGCATCGCGCGGCTGTTCGCCAGCCACCCGTCTATTGACGAGCGCATCGCCGCGCTGAAAACCCTGGGCTGACCCGCCCTGAAGGGCAGCGGCAAGTTCCGCTGCCGGCGTTGGAAATTACAAAGCGTCCGCTGCGGCGGAGGCGTCATCCACCAGCGGTTTTGCCGAGATGTCCGCGCCCACCGCCGCCCTCATCCACTCGCGCGGGATTATGTTGCCGGTTTTGCACATGCGCTCCATTTCCTGACTTCGCCAATCCTCTCTAAAATCAGCCCGTCCTCGTCGGAGGGGTATTGGAATTTGGGTGTCCCGTTGATAAAATATAGTTATGTTTGTCAGGAAGAAACGCAACAAAAGCGGTTCTGT
>JBAZJT010000026.1 GCA_041651175.1 Elusimicrobiales bacterium
CATTTCCAGCGTCATGGCTTAGTTTACGAACGACAGAGCGCAAACGGACGATTTCAGCGCGGTTCAGGCTCATCTTGTGTTGGAAACGAGCATTCCTTCAGGCTCATCTTGCATTGGATAATTCTGGAATTTGCAGTGGGCGTTCAGAAAAGGTAAAATTACTCATTACTACATGTGGGGATGCGCTTAAATCCAGACTTCGAACGCAGAGGACCAATGCACAAATTGACATTGCACGCGATTGCCAAAGTGCTCGACATATTGCAAAAACCATTCCTGACCAACGAGGAGGAAGACCCCTCCAACCGGGTCCTCTTTGAGTTCGCGGACATCGTAAATGCCATGCCCGACGCCAAAATACTGGAAGTCGGCTCAAGAAACGTAACCGGTGAAACCCATAAGAGAAGAAATTGCTTCCATAATCAGGCCGGTTATACCGGATTTGACGTGCTGGCCGGAGAGAATGTTGATATCGTGGGCGACGCGCATGAACTGTCCTCATATTTCTCAGCGAATTCATATGACGCGGTCATGGCGAGTTCCGTGTTCGAACATTTGCTCATGCCATGGAAAGTCGTTCTGGAAATGAATATTGTGCTGAAAAAAGGCGGTTATTTATACATATCCGTGCCTTCTATCTGGCCTCCCCATGAATTGCCTTGTGATTTTTGGCGTTATCTGCCGAATTCGTTTGACGGGCTGTTAAACAAATATACCGGATTTAAAATACTTAAAACCATCGAAGGTGTGCCTTGCCGGGTGGTTTCGCTCGCCGGTGACAAAGGAACACGCAACCACATCCTTTACAAACAAAACCAGCATGTCGCATTGATAGCGCAGAAAATCGGAGATCCCGACCAGAACTTGAAATGGGATGTCAAGCTTCAAGATATAACAAGTTGCGCCTATCCTCATTGAGCCCGTACCGGAAATCTTAACCTGAATGTTTCAGTTGGTTGCGAGGGCCGAGGCGAAAAAGCGCGAAATAATGCCGAACAAAATTATCCGCGCGCGCCTCACTGCGCGAAAGGATAATTTTGTGAAGGCAGTATGAAGCGATTTTTCGCCGAATCCCGCAATCCAACTGAAACATTCAGGTTAATAATTACATAGCGGAGAACGCATTAAAACGTTCTCCGCTATTTGCGGAATAGTATCAGTGGTCAATCTATTTTACGCATAACAATCCGGACGTTCGCGGTCCCCGTTGTTGTAAAAATGGACATAGAGAAAGCGTATGCGCCACCTGTCCATCTCCCGCCAAAGAAAGTCGTGTTGGTATTCACATAAGTTTGCTGCTGGCCTGTGTGCAAAATATACTTATTAGGACCTATGTAAAACCGGATAGTACAACTCATTGCATTGGTGTCGCCAGAGCACAATTTGCCATCTGAATTAGACGTATAACCATTGCCCGCGTTATTATTCGTGTCGCTTTCAGTGAATCCAGCTCCGTTATATTTGGCGGAAGAATCAGAATTGAACCGATATCGCAAATCGCCCCCGGAAGTAACCCCGATAATTGTCATCTCATATGTGCCCGTGGTAAAATTAACCGCGTAAGTACCTGTTGACTGCCCGACCCAATTGTTGGATATGAGCACCTGCGGTAAAAATGCCGGATACCCATCCACGAAAACATTCCCTTGCGAAAACGCCGCGGTGGACACAAATGTTTTTGTCCCGGAAACAGTTTCCGTTGATGCGGCGGGAGAAGCCCATTGCAATACTCCGGGCGTCAGCGATTCTCCAAGATATTGCCCATTGCTTCCTTGCGTTGATGGCATGGTGTAGGGCACATTATTGAGCGTAAGCGTTCCGGAAACGGTCGCCGTGGCCGCAGCTATGCCGTAATCAGCCTTGATGCTGCCATTGACTTCAAGTTTCTCTACCGGGTTTGCCGTGCCAATGCCGATACTACCGCCATTTAACTGATAGCCGCCCGCGAATCTGGCCCCGAAAGTGTCGGTGGAGGTCAGAACGAAGTCCGCGTCCTGCGAATCGGAAACGGCAAACGCGCCATTTGCCGTGGCTTTCGCGCGTCTGCCCGCCGCGAAAGAATAGGAACCGTATGCGGTATTGTTTTCCCCGCCCGGCACCGTGGCGGAGGTACCGGACGCAGTGTTGGAATAGCCGCCACCCACTGCGGCGTTCTCGGCGGAAGCGGTGTTGAGATTGCCCCCGCCTACGGAGACGTCTATTCCCGAAGCCAGGTTATAATAGCCTCCGGACACGACCGCATCATAATTGGAAGCCGTGTTATGGTAGCCGCCGGCAACCACCGTTCTTATCTGGGAAACTGTGTTGTTGCTTCCGCCGGAAATGACCGCATCGTTAGCGTTTGCTTGATTGTACGCGCCTCCGGACACAACGGATTCCGTGGCGGTAACGGAATTGCCATTGCCGCCGGATACGACCGAATCCGCACCGGAAACAGAATTGTAATAACCACCGGACAACACGGAACTGTTTCCCGAAACCGAATTATGGTATCCGCCAACCAGAACCTCGTAGTCGCTTCCTGTTGCGATGTTGTTGCTTCCGCCCGCTATCACGGAATCCCCTGTGGACACCGTGTTGTATTCGCCGCCGGATATCACGGATTTCGTGCCGGAAACGCTGTTATTATTGCCGCCGGATATGGTCGAATAAGCGCCGGAGTTCGCGTTAACATAACCGAACACGAAGGAGTAATTCTGTATTTGCGCGTCATTCCACGCGGAATCGTACACCGTCCCGGCCCTGAACGCCGCCTTCGCAGGAATCCACATCAGCCGCGTTCCCGCGCCGGACACGGGCGTTGAACCGTTCGTTCCATTAACCAAAACGCTGCCGCCGGAAACTGCCAAACCGGCTCCAGTAATCGTCAGTGACGAATTTGCTACCGTAACGCTTTGTGAGGAGTCTGCATAAATCTGTGATTTCGTTACGGTTACGGAATCGGTGTATACCGGGACGGAACTTGCAGTTCCGCCGGATGTGTTCAGAACATCGGCGTGCGCAACCGCGCACGCCAGCAGGAGGTACGGAATAGCTGCTATTTTCATATTTTCCCCGTAACGACTTTTTTGACCGTGTTTTTTTCGCGCATGGTTTTCGGTTTGGCCTGCCCGGCTTTGCGGAATTCAGCGAGTTCCTTGCGCTGCTGCACACGCAGGGATTCTACGGCCTTGGCATGGGAAAGCGTCAAATCTTCCAGTGATTTGAGCACTTCGGCCTTGTCTTTGCCGCGTAGCTTTTCACGCAGAGCATTGACTTCCTGAATTTGCACATTGCGCAACTGCATTACGGCAACCGCGTGCTCTTTAATCAAATCCGCATCAGTTTTTGCCGAAACAGCAGCTATTCCCGAACATATAAGCAGGATGGAAAAGAACACCGTTCTTGTTCTCATTCAATCCTCCCCAAGGATTTAGCAACCATGATTGGAAGCATACTAGTTTTTTTGGAGTACCTCCAATCGGTTTTCAACGCGATTGACACCGGCGGGGGGGGTTTTGTACAAAATCAGAAAGGACCGGCACACGGCCGGCGGCAGTGCAGCGAACATGTCTAAGGAGAGATATCATGAAATCAGGCAAAACGGGAATTTTCGTTGTGTGCGCGGCAGGCGCGGCAATGGCCATGCTTTCCGCCTGCGGTGGGGACAAGGCAACGGTCCAGAACGCCAGCCCGATAGCGGCCCAGGCCCCGGAATGGGTGAACAGGGGCGGCGCGGCATTCGCCGGCAAGGACACAGGCAAGTATTTCTACGGGGTGGGCATGGTCTCCGGCGTGCAGAACCGCGCGCTGGCGGTAACGGCGGCGGACCAGCGCGCCCGCGCGGCGATAGCCGAGACTCTCTCCAACTACGTCGCCAGGCTTACAAAGGACTACATGGCCTCCACCACCGCCGGAGCCATGGACAAGTCCAGCGAGGAGCAGAATATCTCCTCCACTCTGAAAGGCTTCACCCAGATAACCCTCAACGGCGCGATAATCATAGACCACTGGAGAGACCCCTCCGACGGCACCATGTTCTCGCTTGCCAAGCTGGACATGGCTTCCGTCGCGCAGACGCTTTCCGAAGCCAAGGAACTGGACGCCAAGGTGCGCGATTTCGTGCGCGCCAACGCCGACAAGGCCTTTGATGAGCTTGGCGCCGCGGAACAGCAGAAACACTAACCTATGAAAAAAGCATATCTGATACCCGCCGCCTGCGCGCTGGCGCTGGCCTGCGGCTGCGGCACCTCGGTGCAGAGAATGGACGCCAACGAGGTAAAAGACGTCAGCGGCGCATGGAACGACACCGACTCGCGCCTTACCGCAGAGGAGATGATGGCAGACTGCCTCTCCCGCCCCTGGTACGACAACGCCAAAGCCCAGTTGGGCAAAACGCCCGTCGTGGTGGTGGGCACGGTCGGCAACCAGAGCATGGAGCATATCAACACAGGCACCTTTGTTGAGAACCTCCAGCGCGCGCTTATAAACTCCGGCAAGGTGAATTTCGTGGCCGGAAAGGCCGAGCGAACCGACATCCGCCAGGAACGGCTGGACCAGGACACCAACGCCTCCGACGCCACACGCAAGGAGCACGGGCAGGAAACCGGCGCGGATTATATGCTGACCGGGGTCCTCAACTCCATCAACGACAGAGAGGGCGGCAAGGAAATCGTATTCTACCAGACCAACCTGAAACTCATAGACGTCAAGACCAGCCAGATTGTCTGGAACGGCGAGAAGAAACTCAAGAAATACGTCAAGCGCGCCAAGCATTCGTGGTAAACATGCGTCCGGTTCTTGCGGCGGCCCTGTGCGCGTGCGCGGCATTCATGTGCGCGTGCGCGGGGCCGTCGCGCGCATACAAGACAAAACTCCAGGGCCAGATAGCCGCCGGCAACTACGACGGGGCCATCGCGGAAATCAACGCCGCGAAAACAAAGGAATATTCCAAAAAGAACTCCGTGCTCTACCATCTGGATTTGGGGATGGTGGAGCATGACGCCGGGAAATGCGAGCAAAGCGACGCCGATTTCGACGCCGCCGAGGCGCGCATGGACGAGCTTTACACTAAAAGCATCTCCCGCGCCGCCGGCACGTTGCTGATAAACGACAACACCACCGAATACGCCGGCGAACCGCACGAGCGCGCGCTGCTCAACGTATTCCGCTCGCTTAATTTCATCTGCCTGGGCAGGCTAGATGACGCCGCCGTGGAAGCGCGCAAGGTCGCGTTTTATCTGGACCATCTGCGCCAGGCGCGGGGCGGCAAGTACAATTACCGCGACGACGGTTTCGCGCAGTATCTGGCCTCGCTGGTGTTTTCCGAGACCGGCAAGGCCGACGACGCGCGCATTTGCATGGCCAACGCCATGAACGCCTATGCCGCATACCCGGCGGGGTTTGCGATGCCAGCTCCGCAGCAGGCCGCCCCCCCCGGCGGGGGAAACGGCGAGATTGTTTTCTTCCATTATAACGGGATGGCTCCTGCGAAAGTGTCCAGAACCTTCCAGGTGGCATGGAACGACGCGGTCATAGCCATGCGCGCCTCCGGCGACGCGGAAGCCGGGGGCGCCCGCGTCAAAAACGCGCTGGACGCCGGCATTCTGGGCAATGCCATAACGGTTTCCTATCCCGAATACGAGGATATGCCCTTCATAATAAAATCCTCCGAGGTTTCAGCGGACTCCGCGGCGGTTTCCGCCAAAACGGAGGTTGTGGAAAACATAGCCGCAATCGCCAGGGACGAGCTTGCCAATGCCGCGGCCGCGCAGCGGACGCGCATGGTGGCGCGCGCGGCAATCAAATACATTCTGGCCAAAGCTGCCGAGCAGAAAGCCGAGCAGCAAAGCCAGGGGCTGGGGCTGCTGGCAAAGGTGGTGGCCGGAGCGGTTACCGCCGCAACCGAAGTGGCCGACACCCGCTCCTGGGCCACTCTGCCGGCTGAAATACGGATGGCCCGGCTGGAACTGCCGCCGGGCAGATACGATTTGAAGCTGACGTTCCGGGACGCTTACGGCAATGCCGCCGCAAGCGATGTTATGAGGGGGGTGGAAGTCTCGCGCGGAAAGCGGACATTTGCGCATTACCGCACCGCAAGATAATTCACGGAGGATAGCATGAAAAGGGCGATAATTTCTCTTTCGGCGGTGGCGGCCATGTGCTGCGCCGCGCGCGCCATGGACAAGCCGGACTGGGTGGACGGGCAGAGCCTGGAATACCCGCGCGCCAGGTACGTAACCGGCGTAGGTTCCGCAGACGACCGCGCCTCCGCCGAGGATCGCGCCCGCGCGGAAATAGCGCGCGTGTTTTCCACATCCGTAACCGCGACCAGCACCATAAGCGAGAGCGAAAGCAAGTCCTCCTCCGCGGGAGCGTCATTTTCCCAGCAGGTGGGCGAGACGGTGCAGACCGCCTCCAAAAAAATGCTGGAAGGCGCCGAGATTGCGGAGGTCTGGCAGGACAACCAGACAAAACGCTATTACGCGCTGGCCACTCTGGAAAAGGCGAAGGCCGCCGCCATCGCCTCGGCCAAGCTGGCGGACCTGGACGCCCAGATAAAAACATGGCGAGATTCCTACGAGCAGGCAAAGGACCGCCCGGTAAAGATAAAATCCGCGCTGAAGCTGTCGGCTCTGTTTGGGGCGCGGGCGGATATCGTCTCCGAACTGCGGGTGCTGGACGCCGCGCCCGCGGCGCAGGATGACGCGCAGTTCGCCGCCAAGGTTTCGCAGACAATTTCCGGCATAACAATCGCCGTTTCCGCCAAAGGCGAAAACGGAAAACAGGTGGAGACCGGCATCATCGGCGCGCTGACAGGCATGGGCTTTGCCGTGCGCAAGCCCGGCGGCGACAGCAAGGACGCCGACATAATCGCCGAGGCCGACGTCTCTTCGGAGACTTTGGCCGCGGCGGACTCCGACGGCTGGAAATGGGCGCGCGGCACGGCCACCGTCGCGCTCAAAGACGCCGCGACAGGCAAGGTGTTTGCGCAATTTGAGGCGTCGGAAAGGCAGGCATCCTCCGCGCAGGAGGAAGCGGCGCGGCGCAGCCTGGCCGCCGCCTCCAGGTCCGCCGCCGAGAAAACTGCTTCCGCTGTAAAGTCTTACTTTGAGAACCAATGAAACTGGCTGCCATTCTGCTGCTGTTGTGCCGGCCCTGTGCCGCCGTGGAGCTGCCGGCGGACGCGCGGGCGCGCGCGCGCGCGGTTTGCGACATGGCGGCGGAGTTTCTTCAGCGCATAAAGACGCAGGCGATAGGCGAAAGCTCCGTGGCGGCGGTGCGCAGCGCGAACCCGGACAGAAAGCAGGCCCGCGCCGAGGACGAATTGTCCCAGGCTGCCTCGCTGCTGCGGGACAGGACGCTTTACGGCGCGGCGGACCGCCGCGACGAGGCCCTGCTGCGGGCGGCATACCGCGCGCTGGCCGTAACATACATGGCCCGCGCCGTGCCCTCCGCCGACAGGCAGCTGCAGGACGAGATAACCGATAAGCTGCGCGGCTGGTCGCTCTTTTACAGCAGGGACGGGATGCCGGATAAATTGTCCGGTTGCATTATGTCTTCCAGCAGAAGGCTGTCCCCGCAGGCGCTGATGCAGGCCGGCTGGCGGGATTATGCCAGGGACATCGCCCTGCGCGCCAAAGGCGCCCCCGGCATGCCGGGCGGCGCGCGCGCAAGCGGCGATACCGCCTCGCTGGATGAGGCGCTTGCCTCGCTGCTTCGCGTATGCGAAACCTCAACCGGCGCGGACGCGGACAGGGCGCAATGCCTTTATCTGACAGCTCTCGCATACGAGGCGCTTTCCATGGCGGACTATTCGGCCAGGCCGGAGGAACCGGCGGTTTCATCCGCGCCGGCGGCGGGGGAGCCGCAGCCAGCCTCCACGGCAACGTTTGCCGCGGCGCCGCCGCAGGCCGCGGAAACGTCCGGGCCGCAGCGGTACTCCCCGGATTTTGACCCTAAAACCGTTTACCGCAAGGATTCGCCGTCCGTGGTTGCGATAATATGCTACGGCGACAACGGCTACGGAGATATCGGCAGCGGCAGTCTCATAGACGCATCGGGCCTGGTGCTTACAAACGCGCATGTGGTGATACAGGATTCCACCGGCAAGCCGTACCCGCGCATAGAGGCGTATTTCAAGCCGCTCACCATGACCGGCGACCGCGCCAGGGATCTTGCAAATCCCGCAAAAGTTGCAGTGCTTAACTGGGACGCCGCGCTGGATTTGGCGCTTGTCCGCGTTGACGGAGCGCCCTCCCGCGCGCGGCCGCTGGCGCTTGGCGATTCTAGCGCGGTATCCGTGGGCGACCGCGTGGCGGCCATAGGCCACCCGGAGCAGGGCGGATTCTGGACGCTCACCACCGGAGTGGTAAGCGCGGTGGTTTCCGGCATAGGCGGCGCGGCGGGAAAAGACGTTTTTCAGACCGACGCCAGCATAAACCGCGGCAATTCCGGCGGGCCGCTGCTGGACGCGGCGGGAAATATAATAGGCGTCAACACCCTTATGGCCCGCCGCGCAAGCGACGGAATGGCTATAACAGCGGTCAATTTCGCCATCAAGTCCGAGGTGGCGCGCAAATGGCTGGAGCAGAACGGCGTCAAAACCTCTTTCGCCGCGCAGACGGCGGCGTCAAACATCAGGACGACGGCGACCGAGAGCGCCGCCGCGCCGCTGACCGAAAGCAAACCCTATGACATTGACGATATGCTTGACGAGCGCGCCAAAGCCATGAAAGACATGGAAAACCTGGAGCGCGAAATGCGCGGCGAAATAGACAGGCGCGCGGGGAAGAACTGATATGGGCCAGGCGGGACTTTTATTCAATCCTCAGTCGCGGGTGCAGTCCAAGCAGCATTCCAGCGTTTCCTCGGAAGACATAACGGCGTTCTTTGAGCATATGTCCACGTTGCTTAATTCCGGCGTGCCGCTGCTGCGCGCCATAACCCTCGCCTCCGAGCAGGCGGAAAGCTCCACCTTCCAGAAAGCGCTGCGGGATATCGGCAAAAAAATCTCCGGCGGGTCTTCGTTTTACGAATCCGCTGCGATCTACCCAAAATACTTTCCCAACCAGGCCATACAGCTCATCCGCACCGGCGAGCAGAGCGGCCAGCTGGCCCCGCTGCTGACCAAGCTAAGCGAGGATTTCAAGAAACGCGCGGCCATAGGCAACAAAGTCAAGTCCGCGCTGATTTACCCGGCCATCATGCTTTGCGTGGCCGTGGGGGCCATCTTCATAATGCTTTGGAAAGTTATCCCGAACTTCGCGCAATTTTTCCAGGATTTCGGAAAAAAGCTGCCGCCTGTAACTCAATTCGTGCTGGACGCCTCCAACTTCGTGCAGGGAAACTGGTATTACATGATAGGCGGCGCGGGAGTCGCGTTTTTCTCGTTCCGGGCTTTTGCCGCGACGGAGTTCGGCGCGCGGCAGGTTTACGCGTTTGCGATGTCAATGCCGATACTGGGGGAGCTGGTGGTGCAGTCCGCCATGGAAAGCTTCTCAAGCAATATGTCGCTGCTTATGAAAAGCGGAATGCCCATGCTGGAGGCCATAGCCTCCACTCAGGAGACGATGAGCGCCAATCCCCTCTACCGCGACGCGCTCAAATTCGTGCACCAGCGGGTTTCCACCGGTTCGGACCTGGGCGGCTCGCTGCATGCGACGGGTTTTTTCACCAATCTGGCCGTGGGCATGGTGAAGATGGGCGAGGAATCGGGCAAATTAAGCGACGTGCTGGAAGTGCTGGCGATATATTACGCCGACAAGGTGGAAACCCTCACCATGCGGCTTACCGGTCTGATGGAGCCTGTGATAGTGATAGGCATGGGCGTGGTGGTGGCCGGAATGCTTGCTTCCGTGTATCTGCCCATGTTCCAGTTGTCCGGCGGATAGCCGTTACAGCGACAATTCCGCCGTCCGCTTTTTTTCCGCCAAAGACAGATAGCGTATCGCCGCAGCCATAACCAGCAGCCCCGCCCAGTCCTGCGCGGACGGGAATTTACCGCCGAAGAACCGCCATGTTAAAAGCGTGGCCGCAGTCCCCGCCACAAGCGAGGTAAGCCTGTTCACCAGCCCCGCGAAAGTGGCGGTGCGGCCCTTGAACATGAAAAGAAACACCGAGAAAAACGCGCTAACCCCATAGACCATTCCGGCGGCCATTGCCTGTTTCCACAGCGGATGCGGATTGCGCAAACCGGTCTGGAACTGCGATACTGCGCTGCCAGCCTCCGCAGGGGACGCCAAAAGCCATGCCGTCGCAACAGCCATAACCGCTATGGCCGCTATCTGCTCTATGGCGAAAAAACCCTTGTTGTCCTGCGGCGTGCCGGGCGGGCGGGTGTTCTTGTAATAGTTCATGATGTATATCCGCACCGCATAGGCGGCTATATAGCAGGAGAGTATGCACAGCGCCGGGATATTTTTGACAAAATTGAAATCCCCGCATTTCGCGCCGGACAGCTGTACCGCCACCGCGCACAGCGCCAGAGCCATGGCGATGTTCTCCTCTGGATAGACCTTTTTGCGCAGTATTCCCTGCCGTATCTGGACTGCGTCCACCAGCCGGCTGATAACAATGATGCTGGCGCGCATTATCACCATCGCCACCATCACCGAAATAGGCAGCAGGTACATCAGCGTGGTCGTGGGAATGACCACGGCGGTGCAGAAACCTGAGGGGATTATGTAGAGATATTCCGCCGGGACATCCAGCCCGAATATGCGGCGGGTTCCCGCCGTCTTAAGCCTGTGCCAGCCCAGCGAGAGCGCGACCGCAACGCACAGCAGGCTGCCGCCCCAGGTGCTGTAGAGGGTGTATGCCGTCTCGTTCATACCGGCGGGGCCGGTGAAATACTTCACCAGCACGCCGGTTACCACATACAGCCCGAAGTATCCGCCGCACAACTGCAAAAGCCGGCTCGTGGAGCCGTCCTCGGTCGCGCCGCAGCAGGCGGCTTTAACGGAATTCCACATTATTATTGAGCCTCAAGCACCAGCCACTCTTCCGAAAACCCGGCAACGGCTTCCCTGAAAGCCTTGTAGGCGGGATACTCGGCGGGGGGGATTTCATTGCGCTCGCGGCGCAGCTCGTCGCTGAAAACAATCTCGTTGCCGTCGACGCGGCAGGCGCCGCTGTATTTCTGGCCCGCCGCCGCAAAAGACACCGCTCCCGGCAAATTATACACCCTGTATCCCGCCGGCAGCTTGAGCCTTATGACATTGGCCTGGCGCGAAACCGTATGCCAGAAAAAAGGCAGTTCGCGCTCTGTCTGGCTTTCGTTTGCGGCGGAGTATTTCACTCCCGGAAACTTCAGCAGCAGGTATTTGCCGGCCCTGAGCGCATAGTTTTTAATTGCCGTTTTCATGGAGAAAGCCAGGTTTTTTGAAAGGTCGTCCAGATTCTCCATCCGGTAGCTTTCAAGCCTGGCATTGGAATGCAGCGACTGGGCGAAGGCTTCTGCCGCCTTGTCCAGGTCTTCTTTTTTAAGATTTTTCATGCTGCGCATGGCGGCCTGAAGCTGCCCGGTCATACGCTCCGCAAACAGGCCGGAAAGCCCGCCGTCCCTGTCCAGGGCAAGGCTGGCCGAGGTTTCCTCGGATTCCATCTCCGGCGCGGACAGGGGGACCGAAAACAGCGGCTCCTCCGTCCCGCCGCCCAGCACGAGCAATCCGCTTGCGCCCTGCAGCTGGGGCGGAATTTCATTATAGCGGCGCACATCGTCCTGCGGGGCCAGCAGCAGCCGCCCGCTGTCGGTATCAAGCAGGACAGCTGCCGCGTCAAACTGCCGGATATTGGGCAGCGACGGCTCGAAAACCGCGTCCTTGCCGCACATATAGGCGAATTGCGGGTTCAGCCCCGCCGCATAAAGCATTACATAGAGCATGAAAGGCTTGTCCAGGGCGTTGCCGGCCTTCCGGCTGAATATCTCGTCCGACGGTTTGGGGATATAGCTGTAGTCCGCCACGGGCACGGGCTGGTACTTTATTTCCCTTGCGACCCAGTTATAGAGCGTCTCCGCCTTTTCCAGCGCGGTCTTTTTGCCGGAGACCAGTTCCTCCGTTTTTGCCGCTATTTCCGGCGTAACAACCATCCGGCGGCCCGCAAGAGGCGACAGCGCGGCGCGCACATTTTCCCAGGTGTCTGCCAGCGACAGCTTCAATTGCGGCGCTATGCGCATAAGCGGCGGCGACAGCGGCTCGCGCTTGTATGACGGAGTGTTTTCCAAAGTCCATGTATAAGCCGTCCTGCCGCCGGATTGCGTTACGGAGGGCGCGGAGTTTTCCGGCATGTTAAGCTGCTTCCAGGCAAGCGCCAGCCCTTCCGGCACGGAGACGGTTACGACGGTCTTGCCGTACGGCTCGTAGTCGCGCAGCGGAATTGCCGCAAAAAACGGATAGGTGGACACATACTGCGTGTCCAGCCTGTATTCAAAATCCAGCAGCGATCCGGTCTGCACATTCGGCACGGCGAATTTAAGCGTCCTTGCCCCGGAATAGGCCGGATACTGCACATAAGCCCCGCCCTCCATTATTGAAATGTCGTTTACGAAGGATACGGAGGAGTCTGTCACGGAATAGCCGTAGCTGACGGCGGCGTGACGTATATCCGGCAGATAATTCAGCGCCGCAAAAGAGGCGGGGCTTTTGCCGCGCTCGCGCAGCACATACGGCACGGAGCGGGCGGAATACGAGTAGCTTTTGTCGGGGTTTATGTCTATGCGGACCTGCCGGAGAACGGTGAAATAGCCGTCGTCCGGGAAATCCGCGGCGCGGGGCGGCGCCGCCAGAATTCCCTTTATAAACCCGTCCTCCAGCGGAGCGGACATCGCGCCGGAGTATTCCTTCACGAACTGGATTTTAAGAATATCACCGCGCTTGTATGACTGCGTTTTCCCGCCCGAGTTTACGGAGACGGAAGCCGCGTCCAGCCCGGTTATGGTTCCGCTTATCTCGCTCCCGTCGTTGAGATAGAGCATGTCCGCGCGCGCGGCCTGAGCGAAAACGGCCAGTATCAGAAGCAGTTTTGACATAAAGTCTCCTATTTCACCCGGAAGAAAAGCTGGTTTTTGGTGTATTCGGCGGCGCGCTCCACGAAAGCTTTGTAGGAGACGTAGCCTTCCGCTGGAATTTCCCGCGCGGGCCGCTCCCAGGAAGCGGAGCAGACCACCCTGGCGCCGGATTTCTTTTTACACTGCGCGGAGAATGAACCGAACTCGTTTTCCATTTTTATTTTTTCCGGCAGCGAGATTATCTCGTAATTCGGCGGCAGCGAAACGGTATAGCTGAAATACCTGCCCATTGAAGTCATGTCGGTGTCATAGCGTATGGGATATTTCCGCCGCGCCTGCGCGATTTCGCTTATGCGGAACTGCTCTATCTCGAAATCAGGCAGCTTGAAAATCCGTATATTGCCGGCCTTCTGCGGATAATCCTTGACGATGTATTTCATTTGCAGCGAGAACGGTTTTTCCAAATCCTCCGCGTTGTTTACGGTCCAGCTTTCCAGCTCCGCGCGCGGAGAAACCGACTTGGACATCATCTGGAAAGTTCTTTTCTGTTCCTCCCGCTTCATGCGGCGGTAATGGCCGCATAGCGCGCCTTCGCGCGCGCCCGTGTAGCGGAAGGTCTCCGAAACCGCCGTGTCGCCGTTTGAGGAAACGGCAATCTCGTAATCATAGAAAGAGCCGTTGTCTTTCGGCGCGGGAACCGGCACGAAATCTATTTTTTTGTCAAAAAACGCCAGCACCTTCACGCCGTAGTCAAAGCCCGCGACTTCGGGATAGCGATAGTCGTAATTGGTGGAGTCCAGAAACACTTTTTTGCCGTCCACCACGGCCAGCGTGATGGAATGGTCAAAACCGATTTGCGGGATGTCAAAATCGATTTCCGCCATGTTGTTTGTGTTTATCCATAACGGGGTCGCCTTTATTCCGGCGACGCGCAGCATGGCGGTCAGCAGCAGCGATTTGTCTATGCAGCAGCCCCATCGGCGTTTCCAGGTCAGGTTCGCGTCATAACCGCCCCAGCCGGAAGCCACGCCGGTCTTGAGGGCGATGTAGCGGATTTCCTTCTGCACGTAATGGTAGATTTTTGCGGCTTTCTGTCCGTCGGTTTTAGCGCCTTTGACAAGCTCCAGCGTGAACCGTTCCAGCTCCGGCGAGGGTTTTGTCCGCTCCGCGTAAAACTGGTTGGCCCAGTCAAAAATAACATCCCAGCTTTTGAAAAGCGAGCCGCGCACAACCGGCGCGACGTTTTCATAAGGCGGCATTTCCGGCTCTCCCGACAGGGGAGCCACGTCATCCAGCCGCCAGCGGTATGTCCGGGAGGAGGCGGTTTCCGTTATCTCCGGCTCGCCCGATTTGCCGGGCATATTGCGCGCGGAATGGAAAAACTCCCGCCCCGCCGGAACGGTTATTTTCGCCTCGGAGCGCAACACCGGCCCCTCGCCGTCCTGAAAGCCCCAGAAAGGGAAGAAGAAATCTTTTCTGAAAGGGTTGTGCTCCTCGTTGAGTATCTCGTAATCCACGATGGAGCCTGTCTGCACATTGGGCATGTCGTACTGGACGCACACGGAGCCGGAAATGAAAAACGCGCTGCCGGCGTCCTGCGGCCTGGTGGTTTTTATTTTTCCGGGGTCCAGCGTGTAAATCTGCCCGTCGGGGGAATAGACATTGGCCTTCAGTATGGAAACGCGTTCCCTGCCGTCGTCTACGCATTGGGAGACTGAGCCCCAGCGCTGCAGCAGGCTCTCCTTGAGTATCTGGCGCACCATATGGGCGCGGAAAGACCGCGTCCCGTCGGGGTTGAGAGTGTATTCCCCGTAATCCAGCAGCACAAGCCCGTTTACGCCCGGATATTTCGCCGCAAGCCCGCGCGCCAGTCTAAAGGACTGTGCGGCATCCTTTTTGTCCTGCTCCGTAACCGGCGCGGCGGCCCCGGCAGCGCCTTCCCCGGAGGAAAACCGTATTTCCGCCGCGTCGCCGCGCGCGACGGGCGGATGCCCGCTAAAATTGATGGCTGATGCATCAATGGAAGAAACAGCAGCTTCAAATTCAGAGCCGTCGCGCAGCCGAAGAGTCTCCGCGCCGCAATTTTGCGCCGCCAGCAGAAATACAGCAGCCATAATTTTCATATGCCCTCCGCCTTGAAACTGTTCAGAATTTACTCCGCGCCAGACGCAGGCGCAACCGCCTTTTCTGCGGCGAAACAGGAATTCCGGAAAGGTCCTATTGCGAGCCGGACCACTGCAGCGGACGCGCCCGCAAATGCCTGCAGGTGGGATACTGATAGTCGCAGCCCTCTTCCGGGGTTTTTGCCCCCAGCGACTTAAGCAGCGCAACAACACGTTCCGGCACGGACGTTTTGCCAAAAACCGAAGACAGCACCCCGGAACGTTTTACGGATTTTTCGTCTGTAACGCAGGCTTGCGCGTAGCACAGCGCGGTATTGCCGTGCCTGTCCCTGGCGTTGATATCCGCGCCTTTTGCCGCCATTTTCCGTATAAGGGTTTCTATTGCGCGGAAATCCGGCGTTCGCCCGGACAAACTCCCATGGCCCAGCGAGGCGGCAAACATGAGCGGGGTTTCGCCGCTTTTATCCCTGGCGTTTATATGAATTTCATCGCTTTCCAGCAGCGTCATGGCCCCGTCCGCGCCGCCATCCAGCAGAGCCTCCATCAGCACGGTGCGGTTGAAATCGCTCTTGTTGCGGTAATTCACGGTCTCCGGACGCGACAGGAAGCGGACGGCATCCTGCATCACGGCTGTATTTCTGGCAGCCAGCGTCAGCGCCGTGCTGCCGTCATTGTTGCGCGCATTGATATCCGCGCCCTTGGAAAGCAGCATCTCCGCCGTTTCCCTGAAAGGCTTCGCCCCCGCCTTCGGAATCACGCCGAAAAGCCCCTTGCCGCGTTTTAGCCGCGCGCTTTCCACCGCATACATCAGCGGCGTCATGCCGTAGCCGTCCCTGCTGTTGGCGGAGCGTTTTGTCAGCAACTCTTCCAGGACGTCCGGGGCGTAATATTCCGCGGCGTAATGCGCGGCGGTTTTGCCGGTATAGGAATCCCGCATGGCGGCATTGGCGCCGGCGGACAGAAGGACGCGCGACATGGCGGCATCGCCTTTCACCGCCGCTATCATCAGGGAGGAAAGCTTGGCGTAAGTGCGCCCGCCGTTGTCCCACAAAACAGTGTCAGAGGAATTGATTTTCGCCCCGCTTGTTATGGCCTGGGCCGCGGCTTGGCAGTCGCCGGCCAGCACGGCTTCCGCCAGCTTCTTGTCGCAGGCAGGGCAATGGCGCGGTTTGGGAGGCAGAGAAACCGAGCCCCGCCGGGATTTCAGCTTTCCGAACGAGGGGAGCTTTCTGCCCTTTTCGTATGCGTCGGAAGCCCTCACATCCGTTGCCGCGGTTTTTACGGTTTTTGCGGACTCTGTCCCGGCAGCCGGGAAAGCAACGGCTAATATCCAGCCGGCGGCAATTGGCATGACTCGGTAAACAAAACCCCAACTCATAGCGGCTACAGTATAGCACTTATTGAACCGGACACAACCCCGGATTCACAACATTTTCAAAATCGCGTCCTGAAATTTGCTATACTGAAGCATCGTGCAATTCTAGGCTTTTGGCCCGTTCGTCTAGCGGCCTAGGACGCTGCCCTCTCAAGGCAGAGACCACGGGTTCGAATCCCGTACGGGCCGCCAGATTTTTCCATAGATATAACCGCGAACCGTGAGCCGGGTATCTCTGCCCTCACCGGCATGCAATATTCTATCGTCCCGCCGTCCCTATCTTTATCCACCTCAATTCGTTTTATCCACTGGCGCAGGAACGCTTTTGATTCCGTCAGGCTGCTGGTTTGCGGGAATTCCTGCACCTCTTTGGTGTAACCCGCTATGTCGGTGTCAGAAACCGTCCAAATATCGCGTTCTTGGCGTTCTTTGAGCGCCCTTAAGGATTCCTCCAGTCCTGCTATCTGTGCGCGCAGGTCTTTGATTCTGGGCGCAAGGTCGCCTAATTCCAAGTGGCCTGTCTCCAGCGTATTATGAGCCTGTTGCGAAACGGCTGAACATTCCCCCGAATATTGATTCCCCTGCCGCCCGCGCATAAAATATAATATCCCCGTCGCCGCCTCGTCGGCGAAAGAACAAAACCCTGCAAATACACCGGGGGAACCAAAGGACCTTCATAAATTACGATTTGAACACCATCGTAAACCCGGAAATTGCAGTTGGTTGCGAGAACCGAGGCGGCAGCTGGCGCGGACAGTCCGACGCAGAATTTGACGAGCATACCCGCAGGGTATGTAAGGAAAATTATGCACAGGAATGTCCCGCCAGCCACCGCCGAATTCCGCAATCCAACTGCAATTTCCGGGTAAAGCGGGACCATGCGCTGCGCGTCGTAGATGAAATGATAGGCGGCGGTGTATAAGGTGAGCGTGGCGGAAATGATGGCAAAAGCCGAGGCTGTGGCGCAGGGCGCGGAGCTTGGCGAGGCGGAGAGCGAATTGGACGCGGTCGCCCGCGATTTCCAGCGGCTAAGCCCCGCCGAGAAAGAGCAGCTCAAGACGTTCCTCAAGTATCTGCTGGAAAGGGACAAGTCAAAACGAGGCCTAAAATAGGGATTATGTGTTGGTTTTGCCGGAAAAGACGTTCAGGACAGATGCCGCATCCGGGCGGCATCGGAAAATCCAGCGTGACCTTGCCAGCCGTTATGTCATGCTCGCATCGGCGTGTGATCCATGCTGGTCTGCAAGCCAGCATCACCTAAAAACGCGGCTACAGCGGCAAAAGTCCGAAACAGCATATTTAGGTTAGGTGTTCGGTCGGTTAGCGGAAATTCTTCCAAGCCGGGACCGTGCTGGCGGAAACCGGCCCGGCGCATCTGCCGTGTTTAACTGGTGCAAGCCTTGCCGACTTATTCCACGCGGATGATTTAGTGTGCAACCACATAACTACCGCCCATACATGGGCGGGTGTTTTCGCTTTGGCACCGACGACAGATCCGAACTAATAACATTGACGTGTCCGAATAATGGGTGGAGATAATGGTGTGCGCGTTGACTCTCCTCCATATTTTCGGTATCATACTATTAAGTTAGGTCATCTCTATTGCGGTGATCGATTGCAATCAGCTTGTCTTTGGGGGAATGAATACAGGAATGATGAGTTGTTGCGCTATGCGATCCCGGCTGAACTGCGTTTCCAGCAAAAGCGTCAGACGCTGGTTTTTTTCTGCGTGCAAATGCGCGGCGGCAGTGATTTTGCCGGCATTTTTCCTTTCCGATGTTAACGCTGCGTCAATAAGATGGATTGGCGGAAGCGGCTCGTGGTCGGTTGCATCAAACTGGAGCGGCGGAGTTGTGCCGACTGCGACTGACGATGTGACCATAGATTCCGCAGTAACCGTAACAGCCAGTGGCGCGCCTATTGCTTTCCAAACTTTGACGCTTGGCGGAACCAGCACCCCAAAATTGGCGCTTTCAACAGGCACTTTAAGCATCGGCGCAATTACAATCAATAACAATGCGGTTTTGGAACAGAACAGCAATCCCCAGTTGGTTTTCTCGGACCTGACCATAAATTCCGGCGGCAAGTTGACGCATACTGCAAATATCAGTGCGAAACAGTATTTTATCAATATTAGGACTACAGGTGATTTTACCTTACAGTCCGGCGCCACGGTATACATGGACGGGTTGGGGTACACTGGTGTTGTCGGCGGTGCGGGTAATGGTCCGGGCGGAGGCGCAGCCGCTTCTAACAGTCAAGGCGGAGGTGGCGGACACGGGGGTAGTGGTGGTGACAGTGATTGGTTGGAATTAGGTGCGGGCGGAAGCAGTAACGATAGCTTATTATTCCCTGTGGATTTGGGAAGTGGTGGCGGTGGCGGCGTTAATTCAAACATTGGCGGCAGTGGGGGTGGATTGCTGATAGCCAATATCGGGGGTGTGGCGCACATAGACGGGTTAATCAGTGCGAACGGTACAGATGGCAGTAGTAGAAATGTTACAGCCGGTGGCGGGGGGGCTGGCGGGGCTATCAGCATCAGTGCAGATTCTATTTACGGCAACGGTGTGTTGCAGGCGAATGGCGGTAATAAAGGCGTTGTGGGTGCGGGGGGCGGCGGAGGCGGCGGAAGAATTGCGGTGGGCGGGCTATCGTGTCCTAAAAGCATTGATGTTTCCGTTTTTGGGGGGACCGGATACCATAACGGCCAACCGGGGACCGTGTATGACAAAAATTTTTATCCTCCGGCTTTTGGCGCCATGGCCAGCACCGGAAGCCTGATGTGGAATTGGACCGATGCTGGCGCGTCAAATTATCGTGTTATTTCGTCCACCGGCGGGAACCTGTCGCCTTTGCTTGGCGGCGATGTGTTATCTTTTTCCGAGGGCGGGCTGGCGGCAAATACGGCTTATACGCGCAAACTGACCGCGTACAA
The DNA here is from genome assembly GCA_041651175.1 of Elusimicrobiales bacterium. NCBI lineage: Bacteria > Pseudomonadati > Elusimicrobiota > Elusimicrobia > Elusimicrobiales > Elusimicrobiales bacterium. The sequence goes on from JBAZJT010000026.1 coordinate 19,422, forward strand.
CTGCATCTCCTCCACCACGACCGACGCAACTTCGCGTTCCACGCTTGCGCAGACGGTGACATTCCCGGCACAGCCGGTTCTGGAATCTTTCAGCGGGTTTATCAAGGCCTCCTGGAACGCTTTGCCAGCTTCGCCGCAGACGGCGACGGCGGAGGGGTATGTGCTGGAGGCGTCTTCCACCAATTTCGGCGCGCTGGCCCCGGGCGGGGTGGTTTATTCGTCGGCCACCGGCAGCATAGGCGTCAATGTCCTTAAGGTTTCCGGCCTGGACTCGCTGACTACCTATTACCTTCGCGTGGGTTCGCTAAACTGGGACGGGGTTGCCAATTACGCGTTAATGGGTTCCACCGTGACGCCGAATTTCATACAGCCCGGGCTTGCCAATCCGGTGTATACCGCTATAACCGAAACGGCGGTTTCCGCCCAGTGGACCGCGAACGGAAACCCCGCAGGCACTTTGTATTCGTATGAAGCCTCTATGGAACCGTCGTTTTTTACCATATTCTCGTCGGCGACTTACAACACATACGGGACAATAGACGGCCTTTCGCCCAATACCCTATATTATCTGCATGTTAATGTCAGCGTGGAAGGCTCCTCCGGGCCGTACACGGCTCTCGGCTCGGCCATGACGCTTTCGGTGAGGCCGTCCGGCGCGTTCGTCTCCGGCATTACCGCCAATGCCGTTACGGCAAGCTGGACGGAACTGCCTGTAAGTCCCAGTTCCGCGTCGGCAAGCGGTTTTGTGGTGGAAGCGTCCACTACCGGTTTCGGCGCGCTGTCTCCGGGCGGGGTTACCTTATCGGGGGCGGTTGCGGCCCCGTCCGCGGCATCGGCCTCGGTGGGCGATTTGCTTGCCAACACCACATACTACATACGCGCCGGTTCCATCAACAGCGCCGGCGCGACGAATTATGTTCTGCTTGGCGCGGTTCAGACCTCGCGCAACGGCCCGCCCGGTGATCCGCATGTGAACGGCGTATCAGCCGGCGGCGTGTCGGCCGAATGGACCGATATCAATGCGGATGCTTATGAGTTGCGCGCCTCAAGCGCCGGCTTTGCGGCGGGAACCGCGGTGGCGAGCACATTTACGGCTGTCGCGCACAGCACGCAATTGCTGCTCTCCAATCTGCTGCCCAATACTTCGTATACATTCCAGGTTGGCGCGGTATTCGACGGGGCTACTTATTACGCGCTTGCCGGCTCTGCCATCACGTTCGCCAATACACCGGCAGGCGCATGGGGCGTTCCGCTGTCCACTTCCGCCATCTCCGCCGGATGGGAGCCGAATTCCAACCCGGCGGGAACGCGGTATGCGCTTTCATATTCCACGGCGCCAGATTTCTCGGGGCAGTTGCATGCCATGCCGGTGACGGACAGCACCCATACCATTATAAGCCCGCTTGTCTACAACACCACGTATTATTTCCGGGTGCTGGCATATAATCAGCTGGACTTGCCGTCCACCGGATATGCCTTCGCTTCAGCTTATACTCTGGATATGCCGCCGCCAGCGCCGCCTGTCATATCATCGGTCATAACCGGCAAAGGCGGTGCGGTCGGGGTGAGCTGGCAGGCTCCGCCGGAGGCGATAGAACATTACAGGATTTTCCGCGCGACCTGGGCGTTTACCGCGCCTTCCGGCGCGCAATTGCTGAACGGCAATATATCGACGTTGAGCCATATGGATACGCCTCCTGCCGATGGCGGGTATTATTATGCGCTCACCGCGGTGAGCATATACGGCAAGGAAAGCGCTCTTTCCGCTCCGGCGGGCGGCATTTCGGACCGCACCCCGCCTGCCGCCCCGGACGGGCTTGGCGCCATCGCCAGCATATTCGGCAAAGAGGTGTATCTGGACTGGACGGCCTCTTCCGGCGCAGCATCTTATAACATCTACCGGGCCACTTACGAAGCGTCCGGTATAGAGCTCCTCGCCCCGCTGATAAGCGGAACCACGGTTTTATCGCTTACCGACAGACCGGCGGACGACGCGGTCTACAGGTATTTTGTTACCGCGCTGGACGTGCCCGGCAACGAAAGCGTCTCATTTTCTTCCGCGGCGGTTACATACGACATTCATCCGCCGCTGATAACGGTCGCAGGCATAGCCGCCAACGCGCATTATAACCATGATGTCCATCCGTCGTTTGCGGTGTCCGATTTCAGCTCTTATTCGGCGACGGCCGCTCTTAACGGCGTTCCATGGGTGGCCGGCTCCACCGTAAGCGCGCCGGGTGCGTATGCCTTCGCCGTTTCCGCGGCGGATTATTTCGGCAGCACCTCGTCGGTATCCGTCGCGTTTACTGTGGATAAGTCGTCGCCTGCCATATCCATAACATACCCGCCGGACGGCGCCATTATCAACGGCAATGTTACGGTGGTTTATTCCTCCACGGACGATTTCACCGCAGCCGACAGGCTTGTTGTACGCGATTCACAGGGCAGGCTGCCGCCGTTTGTGTATTCAGCCGAGGGCGTGCATATTGCCAGCTTTACCTGCACGGACCTGGCCGGCAACAGCGCGACGGCGCAGGCGGTTTTCACTATAGACAAAACTTCGCCTACCGCGGTGTCGGACCTTGCAATCGCCCAGATAACTCCCGGCGGGATGGTATTGCAGTGGACCGCTCCGTCCGACGCTGTAAGCGGAACTGCCGGTTATATTCTGGCAACCGCCACATATGCGCTGACAGCCGCCAATTTCTCCTCCGCGCAGGTCATAGCGGGCCTGCCGGCTCCGCTTCAGGCAGGCGCCACGGAAACGTTCACGGTGCAGTTTTCAACCGCGCAGACGCGTTTTTTCGCGCTGGAAACCAGGGATGCCGCCGGGAATGTATCTGCTGTGTCCAACCTTGCTTTCATCGATATGGACGGGCCGGTCTTTTCCGCGTTGACGCCGTCCGCTTCGGTCAGGATTTCCAGGCCGACGGTCGTTTCCGTGCAGGCGGCGGATATATCCGGCGTGTCCGGCGTGGATTTCATCCTGGACGGCGTGCTGGTTTCCAGCAGTTCCGCCGCGCCGTATTCTTTTTTCTGGAACACGCTTGCCTATGCCGACGGGGAGCATCGGCTTGTTATACGTTCCACCGACACTATCGGCAATGCGGGCCAGATGCAGGCGCTTTACGACCTGCGCTATGCGCCGCCGGCGACCCCGGTGGTAACATATCCTTCCAATAATTTCGGCACCACCAGCCCGTATATAGTGGTAACAGGCGCCGCGGAGCCCGGCATCACGGTGGAGGCGCGGATCGACGGTTTCGCCGCCGGCACGGCCGTTGCGGCAGCTGACGGGTCGTTCCAGTTGCCGGTTACGCTGCCCGACGAAGGCACGCATTCGCTGGCGGTTGCCGCCGGGGATTCGGCGGGGACAAGCGCGCCCAGTTCAGCGCTTACGGTTTATTACAACATCAGCGCGCCGCCCAATCCGGCTGCGCTGACGGCGGCTTCGCTTCCCGGAGGGCATGTAGGCCTCTCCTGGTCCGCAGGCGACGGCAAGGCCGCGTCCTATTACAATGTATACCGCAGCACTTTCGCGGCGGCGTTTTCCCCATCCGCTGTTCCGTCGCTTGCGTATCTTGTGGCGGGCCGCGTCGCGGCGGCGGCTTACAACGACTTGCCGCCGTCGGACGGGGTTTACTACTACGGCGTAACCGCCGCGGATTTGAGCGGCAACGAAAGCGGCTCCGGCGACCCTGCGGCCGCCCTGTCGGACCGGGTTGTCCCGTCAGCCGCGGTGGCCGTCGGCGCCGTTCCTCCGCTGGGGCCGGGCAGCTATGCCGTTACGCTGACGCTTTCAAAGGCGCTGGCGTCCGCCCCGATACTGCTTTTCGCGCCCGCGGGGCAGGGGGTGGCGCCGGTGGATCTTTCCGCCTCCAGCCCGACTGTCTGGACCGGCACCGTTACCGTGACAGGCGCCATGCCTTCCGGCGTCGCGGGCTTCAGTTTCCAGGGAACGGACCTCGTGGGCAATACCGGCCATGCCATAACCTCCGGTTCCGCGCTGGAGATAGACACGCAGGGCCCCGGCGCGGGCATTGCGATATCCCCGGTTTCGCCGGTCAGGGCGGGAACGGTAACGGTCAACGTGACGCTTACCGAGACTGCGGTTTCCACGCCTTCCCTGTTCTGCGTATTGCCGTCTTCCGCATCCCTGCCGGTAATCCTGGCCGGCGGCGGCAGGAACTGGCAGGGGCAAATATCCGTCCCGTCCGGCGAGAACGGGACGGCGTATTTCGTCTATTCCGCAACGGATACCCTCGGTAATATCGCGTCCGCCGTTTCCTCCGGCGCAACCTTTATTGTAGACACTACCCCTCCCGGCGCGCCGCTGTTTGCCCGGGCCGTATCGCAGAAAAACGGCGCGGTTCAGCTTTCATGGAGCGCGCCGCTGGGCGAGGCTCCGCTGCATTACTCGGTATACCGCGGCAGTATCCCGGTTGCCGTTGAGTTGCAGCCAAAGCCGGACGGCAGCGGCGCGTATTCCGAAACCCTGCCCGATGGCGACTATGTCTACTATGCCAGCGCAGTGGACGCCGCCGGAAACGAAGGCCAGCAGTCCCAGCCGGCGCATGCCATGGCGAAGGCGTCGCTGCCCGGTGCGCCGGAAGATATATCAATAGGTTTCAACGAATACGGGCGCATAGAACTCGGCTGGCAGGAGGCTTATGACCCCGCGGTTACCGGTTTCATGATTTACCGCGCCACATGGGTTTTCGCCTCATCCGCCGGGATAGCGGCGGTCGCGGCCAGCACCCCGCCTTATATAGACACTCCGCAATCCAACGGACAGTACTATTACCGCGTAAGCGCGGTGGATTTTGCGGGCAACGAATCCCCGCTTTCGGTTTCAACGGATACGTACTGGGGCAAGGCCCCCCCGGTGGTGACGATAGGCGGGGTTTCCGACGGCGGGCTTTACAATCATGCGGTTAATCCGGTTTATTCCGCATCGGATCCGGCTTTGGACACGGCCACGGTGTCGGGGCTGCTTAACGGCCAGCCTTTCGCCTCCGGCGCGGGAGTGTCCGCGGACGGGAATTATACCCTCAGCGCGTACGCGGCCAATTTGTCAGGCGTCGGCTCAACCCAGACCGTGCATTTCACGCTGGACATGACGCCGCCCCAGCTTTCGGTGGACGGCATAGCCGAAGGCATGACATATAACGCCGCAGTGCTGCCGCTGGTTACCGCTTCGGATATAAGGCTGGCTTCGGTGAGCCTGAACCTGGACGGCTCGCCCTGCGCTTCCGGCGTTCCGATAACGGCCAACGGCGGACACACGCTCATCGTAACCGCCGGCGACCTTGCCGGCAATACCAGCACGTCAACGATACACTTTACCCTGAATTTGCCTCCCGCCGCGCCGCAGAATGTCGTGTTTGTCTCGCAGGAAGGCGCCGGCGCGCTGATTTCTTGGACCGCCCCCGCCGCAGGCATGGCGGGATACCGGGTTTATAAAGACGGCGCGCTCGCCAGCCAGGGCCTTGTAACTGCGGCCCAGTTCAGCGACCCGGCCTATGCGATGGGAGCCGCCGCCGTCTACGAGGTATCGGCTGTTGATTCCGGCGGGCAGGAAGGCGCCCGCGCCCGGCTCCAGTTGCCGGCGGTGTCGTTCGGCATGGATTCTTTCGGCTCAAACATAAACGGCGCGCAGACGCTTTCGCGCGGGTATTTTGATACCG
>JBAZJT010000027.1 GCA_041651175.1 Elusimicrobiales bacterium
ATATCTTGGAAGCGTCCCGCACCACGCCGCCCTTGGCTATCTCGGCGTAGGCCATCTCTTTGGACTTGCCTTCCTTGGAAAGCACCTTCGTCAGAGCCGCCGTCAGTGTCGTTTTGCCGTGGTCCACATGCCCGATGGTCCCCACGTTCACATGCGGTTTGTTCCGCTCAAACTTCGCTTTTGCCATATGCAATTCTCCTGGATTAGGCCGCCGCGGCCTCTGCCGTCCGCTTTTCCACCACGGCTTTGGCTATGTTGCCCGGCACTTCTTCGTAGCAGTTGGGCTCTAGGTTAAACGAAGCCCTGCCCTGCGAGATGGAGCGAACCGACGTCGCATACCCGAACATCTCCGACATCGGGACCGTGCCGCGGATAAAGCGCGCGTTGCCCCTGCTGCCCATCTCGGATATTTTCGCCCTGCGGGAATTGAGGTCGCCTATCACGTCGCCCATGTTCTCTTCGGGGGTGAGGACCTCGAATTTCATTATCGGCTCCAGCAGCGCGGGAGAGGCTTTTTTGCAGCCCGCGCGCAGCGCCATCGCGCCCGCTATTTTGAATGCGATTTCCGACGAGTCAACCTCGTGGAACGAGCCGTCAAAGAGCGTGGCTTTCACATCCACCAGCTGGAAACCCGCCAGCGCGCCGCCGTCCATGGCCTCGCGGCAGCCTTTTTCCACGGCGGGGATGTATTCCTTGGGAATTTTGCCCTGCTTGATGGCGTCCACGAACTCAAAGCCCTTGCCTGACTCGTTGGGCTCCAGCTTCATCCAGACATGTCCGTACTGGCCGCGCCCGCCGCTCTGGCGGATGAACTTGGCTTCCTCTTCCACCGCCTTGCGGATGGTTTCGCGGTAGGCCACCTGCGGCTTGCCCACGTTAGCCTGCACGTTGAATTCGCGCCGCATTCTGTCCACGATGATGTCCAGATGCAACTCGCCCATGCCGGAGATGATGGTCTGCGCCGTCTCCTCGTCCGTGCGGACGCGGAAGGTCTGGTCCTCTTCGGCCAGGCGGGCCAGCGCGTTGGACATGCGCTCCTCGTCCTCCTTGGACTTGGGCTCTATGGCGATGGAGATGACCGGCTCAGGGAATGTTATGGATTCCAGTATGACCGGACGATCCTGGTCGCATATGGTTACGCCGACCGCCGCGTTTTTAAGCGCGACCGTGGCCGCTATGTCGCCCGCGCTGAGGGATTTTATTTCCTCGCGCTTGTTGGCGTGCATGCGCAGTATGCGCCCCACACGCTCCGTCGCGCGTTTTTTGGGAAAGTAAATGCTGTCGCCCGCGTTGAGCGTGCCGGAATAGACGCGGAAGAAGCTCAGTTTTCCCACATACGGGTCCGTCTGAATCTTGAATATCAGCGCGGAGAAAGGCTCCTTGTCGCTGTGATGGCGCTCCGCCGGCTCGCCCGTATCCGGCGAGACGCCTTTCACCGGAGCTATTTCCGCGGGCGAGGGCAGGTAATGGCACACCGCATCCAGCAGCGGCTGCACGCCCTTGTTCTTATAGGAGGAGCCGCACACCACCGGGAAGAACTTCGCGCTCAGCACGCCTTTGCGTATGGCGGCGCGGATTTCCTGCACGGAGAAATCGTGCTTTCCCTCAAGGTATCGGCCCATGATATTCTCGTCGTAATCGGCGATGCGCTCTATCATGTACTCGCGCGTTTTGGCGGCCCTGCCGGCCAGTTCGGCGGGAATATCGGTTTTGGAGAAGGCGGCGCCCAGCTCGGAGCCGCTCCACACATACGCCTTCATCTCCACGATGTCCACCACGCCGGTGAAGCCCTCCTCCGCGCCGATGGGAATTTGTATCGGCACGGCGGAGGCGCCCAGCTTTTCATGGATGCTGTCCACGCAGTGGTCAAAATTAGCGCCGGTGCGGTCCATCTTGTTGACATAGGCGATGCGGGGGACATTGTACTTGTCCGCCTGGCGCCACACCGTTTCGGATTGCGGCTCCACGCCCTGCACTCCGTCAAAAACCACCACGGCGCCGTCCAGCACGCGCAGGCTGCGCTCCACCTCCGCGGTGAAGTCCACGTGTCCGGGGGTGTCTATGATGTTTATCTGGCAGTCTAGCCAGGTGGCGTAAGTGGCGGCGGCGGTGATGGTGATGCCGCGCTCACGCTCCTGGGGCATCCAGTCCGTGGTGGCGGTGCCGTCGTGAACCTCGCCGACCTTGTAGATGCGGCCGGTATAATACAGAATGCGCTCGGTAGTTGTTGTCTTACCGGCGTCTATATGGGCGATTATGCCGATGTTGCGGACTTTGTCAAGCGGGAACTCTCTGGCCATAGCAATCCGTTAGCGAATGGAGCTTTGATAAGCTCTTACCACTTGTAATGGGCAAACGCTCTGTTCGCCTCCGCCATTTTATGGGTATCTTCGCGCTTTTTGAAGGCGGTGCCCTCTTTGCGCGACGCGAGAATAAGCTCTTCAGCCAGTTTCTCGGACATGGGCCGGCCCTTGCGGCTCTGGGCGGCGGCCATTATCCAGCGCATGGCAAGCGTGCCTGAGCGCAGCGGGCGCACCTCGCAGGGAACCTGGTAGGTGGCTCCGCCCACGCGCCGCGCCTTGACTTCCAGCAGCGGGCGCACGTTTTCTATCGCGCGGGTCAGGACGGCAAGCGGCTCTTCCTTGCTTTTTTCGCGGATGATGTCCATCGCGCCGTAGACGACGCGCTCGGCGGCGTTTTTCTTGCCGGTATGGTCCATCTTGTTAACCAGCCGGGTAACCAGCGCGGAACTGTATTTGCAGTCCGGCGATGCCTGGGCGCGACGTTCTCTGGGTCTTAGACCTTTTCTGGGCATAAATTATCCTCCTACTTGGCCGGCGCCGCCGGAGCCGCGCCTGCCTTTGGCCGTTTTACGCCGTAGAGGGAGCGGCCCTGCCGCCTGTTCTCCACGCCGGCGGCGTCCAGCGCGCCGCGTATGATATGGTAGCGGACGCCCGGCAGATCCTTCACGCGGCCTCCGCGCACCAGCACTATGGAGTGCTCCTGGAGGTTATGGCCCACTCCGGGGATATAGGCCGTAACCTCGGCTTTAGAGGTGAGCTTCACGCGGGCCACCTTGCGCAAAGCCGAGTTGGGCTTTTTTGGCGTGGTGGTGTAGACTCTGGTGCATACTCCCCTGCGCTGCGGGCAGGAGGCGAGAGCGGGCGCTTTGGTCCTGCTCTTCTGCACCTTTCTGCCGCGGCGGATAAGCTGGTTTGTTGTGGGCATGAATCACTGTCCTCCTGAAATTTCCTCGCCGGTGAGCTTGCGGGCCGCTATGCCCGTGCCCGCCGGTATGATATGGCCTACTATGACGTTTTCCTTGAGGCCGCGCAGATAGTCCACCTGGCCGGTGATGGCCGCGTCGGTGAGGACCTTGGTGGTCTCCTGGAAGCTGGCCGCCGATATGAAAGACTCGGACGCCAGCGAGGCTTTGCTGATGCCCAGAAGCACCGGCTCGCCCTGCGCTTCGCGCTTGCCGGCGGCTTTCATCTTTTTGTTGTCGCCGATGAATACGCCTTTGTTGACTATCTCGCCCTTGAGCATGGCGGTGTCGCCGCTGTCTATGACGCGGACATTTCCCAGCATCTGGCGCACGATTACTTCTATATGCCTGTCGTTAATCGGCACGCCCTGCAGGCGGTAGACTTCCTGTATGGCGTTGAGCAGGAATTCCTGCACGTCCTTTATGCCTTTGACGCGCAGAATGTCGTGCGGGTTGATGGCGCCGTCGGTCAGCGCCTCGCCCACGCCCACATGGTCGCCCTCATAGACCACGAGATGCTTGCCGGTCGGGATGCTGTACTGCTTGACCTGGCCCGTCTCCTCGTTCCTGACCGAAACCACGATGAGGCCCTTGGGCGAAGTCTCCAGGCTGACCGTCCCCTCAATCTCCGAAATGATTGCGGGGTTGCGCGGCTTTCTGCCTTCAAACAGTTCGGCCACGCGCGGCAAGCCGCCGGTGATGTCCTTGGTGCCGCCGGTTTCCTGCGGAATTTTGGCGATGACATCGCCCGCCTCCACCTTGTCTCCGGATTCGGCCAGCAGGATGGTATCCACGGGCAGGGGGTACTGGATTTTCCGGTCCTTGGATTCCACGGAAACGCGCGGGTTTTTCTTGCTTTCCCGGCTGCCGACGATGCGCCGCTCTATGACGCCGGTTACGCGGTTGCGCTCCTCGTGGAGCGTGATGCCTTCCGCCACGTCGTGAAGGGTGACGGCGCCGTCCATTTCCGAGATAATCGGCAGCGAATGCGGGTCCCATTCCGCCATAAGCTCGCCCTGGCTGACACGCCCGCCGTTTTCCTTGTGCAGCTTGCCGCCGTAGTGAATCTTGTAGGTTTTGAACACGTTGCCGGAGCCTTCCACTATAATCTGCCCGTTGCGCGAGATGCACACCGTGTCGCCGAAGCGGTTTTTAACGGTGCGGATGTCCTTCCACACGGCCTTGCCCGCTATTTCCGACACCGCCTGCGACCGGCTGATGACGCGCGCCGCCGTTCCGCCGATATGGAATGTGCGCAGCGTAAGCTGGGTGCCAGGCTCGCCGATTGACTGGGCGGCTATGATACCCACCGCCTCGCCGGGGTTGACCAGATCGCCGCTGGCGAGGTTGACGCCGTAGCACTTGGCGCAGACGCCGTACTGGCTTTCACAGGTCAGCACGGAGCGGATGCGCAGGGTGTCTATCTCGTTCTTCTTAACCTCGGCGGCGATTTCGGGAGTGATGAGCTGGCCTTCCTTCACTATGACCTTCTCGCCCTTCTTGCCGTCGGGGACGGTTACCGTCTCCTGCGAGACGCGGCCCGTGATACGCTCCTCAACCGGCTCTATCACATCCTCGCCGCTGGTGAGGGATTTCACGGTGATGCCGTTTATGGTGCCGCAGTCGTTCTCGGTGATGACGAGGTTGTGGCCCACATCCACCAGCCGGCGGGTGAGGTAGCCGGCGTCGGCGGTTTTAAGCGCGGTGTCGGACAAGCCCTTGCGTCCGCCGTGAGTGGAGATGAAGTATTCCAGCACCGTCAGCCCCTCGCGGAAGTTCGCCAGAACCGGTGATTCTATGATTTCGCCGACGCCGCCGGTGAGCTTTTTCTGCGGGCGGGCCATCAGGCCGCGCATTCCGGCCAGCTGGCGCACCTGCTGACGCGAGCCGCGCGCGCCTGAGTCCGACATGAGGAATATGGAGTTGAAGCGCGGCTCGCCGCCCTTGTAGGGCTTGAGTTCCTGCTCGCGCAGATCGCGGAACAGACGCTCGGCCACGTCGTCGCTGACCTTGGTCCAGATGTCAACGACCTTATTGTAACGTTCGCCTTCGGTGATGATGCCGTCCTCAGCCTGCTTCTGTATGGAGGCGACCATCTTTTTGGCCTTGACGATATGCTCGTTTTTGGAGGCGGGGATTATCATGTCCGCCACCGAGATGGACAGGCCGGAACCGGTGGCCGCGCGGTAGCCCAGCTTCATGATATTATCCAGCAGCTGCACTGTCGCGTAATGGCCGTATTTCGGGTTCTTGTAGCAGTCTCCCACCAGCGAAGACAGCTCCTTTTTGCCCATGGCCTTGTTGACATAGGGCCAGTCTGCCGGCAGGCATTTGTTGAACATCAGCCGGCCTATGGTGGTGCAATCCTTCCACTGGCGCGCATCGCCCTGGGCGGCCTTGTCCAGGCCGGGCTCCGGAATAGCGTTGATGCCGCGGATTTTTATTTTCGCATGCAGATCCACCGCGCCGTGGGCGTAGGCGGCAAGCGAGTCTTCCGTATCGGCAAAGACAGAGCCTTCGCCCTTTTCGCCGTCCTTGGACTTGGTGATATAGTTGACACCCATCACCATGTCGTGCGAGGGGGCAGCTATCGGTCTGCCGGACGCCGGGGAGAGGATATTGTTGGTGGACATCATCAGCATCCGCGCCTCAAGCTGCGCCTCCAGCGAAAGCGGCACGTGAACGGCCATCTGGTCGCCGTCAAAGTCCGCGTTAAAGGCGGCGCAGGTGAGCGGATGCAGCTGTATGGCCTTGCCCTCTATAAGGACAGGCTCAAACGCCTGAATGCCCAGCCGGTGCAGGGTCGGAGCGCGGTTGAGCAGCACCGGGTGGCTCTTGGTCACATAATCCAGGATGTCCCAGATTTCCGGGCGGATGCGCTCCAGCATTTTCTTGGCGGCCTTGAGGGTAACGCCCTCGCGCCGCATAAGCTCGCCTATGATGAAAGGCTTGAACAGTTCCAGCGCCATCAGCTTGGGCAGGCCGCACTGATGCAGTTTCAGGCTGGGCCCCACCACAATGACGGAGCGGCCCGAATAGTCAACGCGCTTGCCAAGCAGGTTCTGGCGGAAGCGTCCGTGCTTTCCCTTGATGACATCGGAAAGCGATTTCAGCGGCCTGCCGCCCGCGCCGATGAAGTATTTGCCGCGCGCGCCGTTTTCTATAAGCGCGTCCACGGCTTCCTGAAGCAGCCGCTTTTCGTTGTAAACCATCACTTCCGGGGCGCGCAGCGCCTCAATATGCTTGAGCCGGTTGTTGCGGTTGATGATGCGGCGGTACAAATCGTTGAGGTCGGATATGGCGAAACGCCCGCCTTCCAGCGGAACCAGCGGCCTCAGGTCCGGCGGGATGACGGGCAGTATGGTCATCACCATCCATTCCGGGCGGTTGCCGCTGTCGCGGAATTCCTCCAGGGTTTTGAGGCGGCGCAGCGTTTTGGCGCGCTCCACCTCGGAAAGATTTTCGGCAAGCTCCTGGTGCAGCCTGGGAATTTCGGCATTGAAATCCACGCTTTCCAGCAGCGAGCGTATGGCGGCGGCGCCTATGCCCACCTTAAGCCGCGCGCCGTATTTTTTGCGCTCTTCGCGCACCTGGGAGTCGGTCAGCAGCTCGCAGCGGCGCAGCTCCACCCGGCCGGTAACCGGGTCCGCAGCATCCTCCAGCACAACGTAATTGGCGTAATAGACCACACGCTCCAGGTCCATCGCCTTCATGTCCAGAATGATGCCGATGCGGGAAGGCGTCTTTCTCAGGAACCAGATATGCGTAACAGGGACGGCAAGCTCTATATGCCCCATCCGCTCGCGGCGGACCTTGCATTCGGTGATTTCCACGCCGCAGCGGTCGCACACCATTCCCTTGAATTTTATCCAGCGGTATTTGCCGCAGGCGCATTCGTAGTCCTTTGCGGGGCCGAATATGCGCTCGCAGAAAAGGCCGTCCCGCTCCGGCTTGAGTGTGCGGTAATTGATGGTCTCCGGCTTTTTGACCTCGCCGCTGGACCAGGCGCGAATCTGCTCCGGGCTGGCGATGCCCAGCTTCATGGCGTTGAAATCCGCGAAGTTCAACTCGCCCGCTTTCTTTGCTTTCCTGCCTGCCGTCTTGGTTGAAGAGGTTCCGAACATGGTTTTAGTCTCCATAAGGACCGGCCGTTATTCCGCCGCTTTTTCGGCGGGTTTTTTGGCTTCCTTGGCGGGAGCGGCGGCTGCTGCCGCCTCTTCCTTTTTGCCTCCGGTGCGCAGCAGGTCCACGCTCATGCCCAGGGCCTGCAGTTCCTTGATAAGCACCTTAAACGACTCCGGCACGCCCGGCTGCTGCGGCGGGTCGCCCTTGATGATGGACTCGTACATCTTGGTCCGTCCGGCGAAATCGTCGGACTTGACCGTCAAAAACTCCTGCAATGTGTAGGTGGCTCCGTAGCCCTCTATGGCCCACACTTCCATTTCGCCGAACCTCTGTCCGCCGAACTGGGCCTTGCCGCCCAGCGGCTGGCGGGTGATGAGGCTGTAGGGGCCGGTTGACCGGGCATGCACCTTGTCTTCCACCAGGTGGATGAGCTTCATTATGTACATGCAGCCGATGGTGACTTTTTCGGAGAAAGGCTCGCCCGTCCTGCCGTCGTAAAGGGTGATGCGGCAGAATTCGTCCGGCAGGTGTTTTTCGGGAACGCCCCGCTTTTTGAGATGCTCGCGCGCTTCCTTGACCTTGGCGCGGACTTCCTCTTCGCTGGCGCTGTCAAAGACGGGGCAGAGCATCTGCGTGTCCAGCTGCCGCCCGGCCCAGCCGAGCATGGTCTCCAGCAACTGGCCCACGTTCATGCGGGTGGGTATGCCCAGCGGCGAAAGCACAATGTCCAGCGGGGTGCCGTCGGGCATGAAAGGCATGTCCTCTTCGGCTAGAATTTTGGCCACCACGCCCTTGTTGCCATGCCGGCCAGAGAGCTTGTCGCCCACCTGCAGCTTGCGGCGGGAGGCTATGTAGACCTTAACCGTCTTGTTGACAGTTACCGACAACTCGTCGCCGGCCTTGATATACTCAAGCTCGCGCGCGTAATCGTCCTGCGTGCGCTTTTCCATGAGCTTGAAGAACAGATTGACGCGCTCCTCTTCCTTGGCGCGGGACTGCGCGTTCTTGATGACCGCTTTGAGATTCTCAAGCGCGGCCTTGCGCTGCTGGACAAGCCCGGCCAGCTTAGCGTCGCGCTCGGCCTCCACGGCCTGCTGGCGCACGCGCTCCTCCGGCTTGGAGAGCTTTTCCTTGCGCACGAAAACGCGCACGCCCAGGATTTTGCCGCTCACGCCCGGCGGGACGCGCAGCGAGGCGTCCACCACATCCTCGGCCTTTCTGCCGAAGATGACTTTCAGCAGCCGCTCTTCCGGAGTAAGCTGCTGCTCGCCCTTGGGGGTTACTTTTCCGACCAGAATATCGCCGGGATTGACCACCGTAGAGGGGGTAACAATGCCCTGCTCGTCCAGATTGGCCAGCGCCTCCGCGCCCACATTGGGAATATCGCGGGTGATTTCCTCGGCGCCCAGCTTGGTGGAGCGGGCCTCCACCTCGAACTCGTGCAGATGGACGGAGGTGAAAACGTCCTCCTTGGCCAGCTTCTCCGAGACCAGGATGGCGTCTTCGTAGTTATAGCCTTCCCAACTCATAAAACCCACAAGCAGGTTCCTGCCCAGCGCGAGCTGGCCCTCGTTGACAGCGGGACCGTCGGCCAGCACGGCGCCTTTGCCAACCGTATCGCCGCAGCGGGCAAGCGGCCTCTGGGTTATGCATGTGTCCTGGTTGGAGCGCTTGTTCTTGATAAGCTGGTACATGTCAACTTTGGGCATCTTGTCGTCGTCCGGCTGGACGGCGATAAGATTGCCGGAGGCGTAAATGACTTTCCCGGCCCGCTTTGCCAGCACGCAGGAGCCGGAATCCTTGGCCACGTCGCCTTCAATGCCGGTGGACACAACCGGGAACTCCGGCAGCAGCAGCGGCACCGCCTGGCGCTGCATGTTGCAGCCCATCAGAGCGCGGTTGGCATCGTCATGCTCCAGGAACGGTATCAGCGCCGCCGATACCGACACTACCTGAAGCGGCGAAATGTCCATGCAGTCCACACGGGCCGGCTCCAGCACCGGATAATCGGCCTGCCGGCGGCAGTTGACCTGCGCGGCGGCCAGCTTGCCGTCCTTTATGGGAGTGTTGGCCTGTGCGACGAAATAATTGTCTTCCTGGTCGGCGGTGTAGTAATTGATCTCTTTGGTGGCCTCGCCGCTTTTCACCTTGCGGTAAGGCGCCTCTATAAGCCCGTATTCGTTGACGCGGGCATAGCAGGCCAGAGAGGTGATAAGGCCGATGTTCGGGCCTTCCGGCGTTTCAATGGGGCAGATGCGCCCGTAATGGGTATGATGGACGTCGCGCACCTCAAAGCCCGCGCGCTTGCGGTTGAGGCCGCCGGGGCCCAGCGCGGAAAGGCGGCGCTTGTGCGTCAGCTCGGACAGCGGGTTTATCTGATCCATGAACTGCGACAACTGAGAGGTCCCGAAGAACTTGCGTATTATCGCCTGCACCGGCTGCGTGTTGACAAGCGAACGCGGGGTGATGGTCTTGTCCTCGCGGTTCATCCTGTCGCGTATGGTGCGGGCCATCTGCGAAAGGCCGACCCGTATCTGGTTCTCCAGCAATTCGCCGATGCCGCGCACGCGCCGGTTGCCGAGATGGTCTATGTCGTCCATCTCGAAAGAGTACCGCCCGCCGTTGTTCTGGATTTCGGTGACGCCGTTGTTGAGCGCAAGCAGGTACTGCACCGTGGCCACGATATCGGGCAGGCACAGCAGCCGCGCGTTTTCAGAGGGAATCGCCAGGCGCTTGTCTCCGGTGGCGGACAGCCGCTCGTAGAGCGCGCGCAGCTTTTTGTTGAGCTTGTAGCGCCCGACATGGCTTAAATCGTAGCGGCGCAGGTTCTTGAAAATAAGGTTGTCCAGGAACTGCTCGGCCTGCTCCTTGACGATGAAATCCTGCCCGCGCAGCTTCTTGTAAATGTCCTGCTGCGCCTCCTTGGAGGTTTTGGACTGGTCCTTGCGGTTTTCCAGAGTCAGCAGTATGGCCGGCGCGTCCTGGCGGGGGTTGCCTGTTATCAGCCGCAGCGACTTGATTTTGCGCTCTATGAGGAGCTTGAAGGTCTTGTCGTCTATGGGGGAGGTGGCCTTTTCGTCCAGATTCCAGAGAACCTCGCCCGTGGCCTTGTCAACTATGTCTTCCGCGGCGTAGCGACCTATAACGATGCCCGCGTTTTCGGGGGAGCAGAGCACATCCTCAGACGGGTAGAAGGCGCGCAGAATCTCGCCGTTGGTTTCAAGCCCGCAGGCGCGCAGGAAAGTGGTGGCAAGTATTTTCTTCTTGCGGTCCAGCCGGACCCAGAGGACGTTTGCCAAATCAAATTCAAATTCAACCCATGCGCCGCGGTAAGGGATTATTCTGGCGAAATAAAGCTGCTTGCCGAGGGTGGACTGCTTTTTCTCCTCGTCCTCTTCAAAAATGACGCCCGGCGAACGGTGCAGCTGGCTGACGATGACGCGCTCGGCGCCGTTGAAGACGAAACAGCCGCTGTCAGTCATAAGCGGCAGTTCGCAGAGCATGACGTCCTGCTCTATGGCTTCCTTGAGCTTGCCATTTTTAAGTTTTATGGAAAGGGAAAACCAGACTCTGAGAGGGGCGGAATAGGTGCTGTCGCGGACCGCGGCTTCCTCGGGGTTGGAATAGCGCGGCTCGCCCAGTTCGTAGCGGAGGAAATCCAGCTTCATGCTGCCGTCGGGGGATTCTACGGGGAACACGTCCACGAACGCGGCCTGTATCCCCTGCAGCTTGCGGGAAGACGGGCTGGCGTCCAGCTGCAGGAATTCTTCAAACGAGCGCTTCTGCAGCTCCAGCAGATGCGGCAGCTTCAGTGTTTGCGGAATTTTAGCGAAATTAAGCTGTTTCATGGTATCCTCGCATGAGAGTTTGAATCCGGCCTCTCAAAGCAAAACAGTATTCCCCTGCTTCCTGCATGCGGACGCCGCCGGCATCCGCAGATACGGCGATACCCCGGCCCCGGCCGCTAAGGCCGGAGCCGAGATACCGCCAGTTTCCGCGCTGCTTATTTAAGTTCAACTGTCGCGCCGGCGTCGGTGAGTTTCTTCTTCAACTCCTCGGCCTGCGTCTTGTCAACATTTTCCTTCACCGGCTTGGGAGCGGCTTCCACGAGGTCCTTGGATTCCTTGAGGCCCAGCCCGGTTACTTCGCGCACAACCTTGATAACGCTTATTTTCTTGGTGGCATCCGGCACGCCGGTCAGAACGACGGTGAATTCCGTCTTTTCCGCCGCAGCGGGGGCGCCGCCGCCCGCAGCCGGGGCAGCCGCGACCATGCCCATGGCGGGCGCGGCCTTGACGCCGAATTTGTCTTCAACTGCCTTCACCAGCTCGGAAAGCTCCAGAACGGTAAGGGTGGATATCGCTTCAACCAATTCGTCTTTGCTAAGTTTCGCTGCCATTTCGGTAATCTCCTAATTTTCGTCCCGCGCGGGGCGGGTTCGTTTCGGAACAGCCGCTTTCGCGTTTATCCCGCCCGGGGGCGGGGCTGTTTCCTCTATTGCGTGTCAGGCCGCCGGCGTTTCGGCGGATTTTTTGACACGCAAGGCCTCAAGCGCGAAGGCAAGGTCGCGCACCGGCGCCTGCAACACGGAAGCCGCCTGGCTGATGCAGCCATGCAGGCTGCCCAGCAAATGGGCGATGGTTTCCGTGCGGGTGCCGAGCGTCGCGAGCTTTTTGCACTCTGCGGCGTTGTACCACGTGTCGGCGGAATAACAGGCCTTGAGCTTCAACGCGGGGAATTCTTTCTCACAGGCGGACAGAACACGCGCCGCCTCCACCAGGTCTCCGCCCTTTTGAAGCGTGAGCGCGGTGGGTCCTTTCAGCATTGCCGTTTCGGGGGACTGGGGAAAGCCTGCGCCTTTCACCGCATGGAACATGATGCTGTTGCGTTCCACACGGAATTTCGCGCTCACCGGGGACAGCTTGGCGCGAAGCGAGGCAAGTTCCACGAATTTCAGGCCCTGATAGGACGCGAAGAATACGCCGCTGGCTGATTTAAGCTCATCTGCCAGTTTCGCCGACTTGTCTTTTTTCTGCGTTTTGGTCAGTTTCATAGTTTGCACCGAAGCGGAGCTTTCTGCCCTTCCGCCCCTCTGCAAAACGACATTGCCCGCCATAGGCGGGCATGAAAGCATATTTCGCTTTAGGGCAAAACCCGGGCGAAACAACAAACCGGAACCTGCGTAAACATCAGGCCGGCGGGAACAACTTAGAATATGCCTTCAAAAATCAGGGGGATAACGAACAGGGATGAGACGGGCAGCGACCTACTCTCCCAACGCCGAGATGGGCGTTAGTACCATGGGCCCTAAAGAGCTTAACTGCCGTGTTCGGAATGGGAACGGGTGTGACCTCTTCGGGATTACCACCCATCTCATTCCTGTCCGTTATCAGACCGGCGAAGCGGGGCTTCCGCCATGCTGCCATGGCGGACGAGCCGCTCAGCAAACTGTACCGGGCGCTTTTCCGGCTTTTTGGCGCCGATAATTTCGCCCGATGGATTTTGCCCGTCTGGACGGGCTGAAAGAAAGCCCGGAAGAGAGAACTCTTCCGTCAGCCCCGCCGCCTTATGGAAACCCGCGCCTGTCAGCTCTGTGGCATGACTGGGCTGCGTTTTCCGTCCGGCACGCGGACTGATTTGCGGATTAAAGAATATGGCCAAGCCTCACGACCGATTAGTACCGGTTAGCTCAACACATTGCTGCGCTTACACCTCCGGCCTATCAAACCAGTAGTCTTCTGGTGGTCTTTAGTTCCTGTCTTTCGACAGAAAAGGGAAACCTCATCTTGGGGCGGGTTTCACGCTTATATGCTTTCAGCGTTTATCCCTACCAGACACCGCTAACCAGCTGTACCCTTGGCAGGATAACTGGTATACCGGAGGTCTGTTCAGCCAGGCCCTCTCGTACTGTGGCCAACTCCCCTCAAGTTTCCTACGCGCACAACAGATAGAGACCGTACTGTCTCACGACGTACTGAACCCAACTCACGTACCGCTTTAATGGACGAACAGTCCAACCCTTCCCACCTGCTTCAGCGGGAGGATGCGATGAGTCGACATCGAGGTGCCAAACCGGGCCGTCGATGTGAACTCTTGGGCCCGATCAGCCTGTTATCCCCGGGGTAGCTTTTGTCCGTTGAGCGATGGCCCTCCCACGAGGTACCACCGGATCACTAGGTCCTGCTTTCGCATCTGCTCGGCCTGTCGGCCTTACAGTTAAGCTCTCTTCTACCCTTGCGCTCGGCGGCCGATTGCTATTCGGCCTGAGAGAACCTTGGAACGCCTCCGTTACTTTTTGGGAGGCGACCGCCCCAGTCAAACTGCCCGCCTGCCACTGTCCCCGGCCCGGCTTCACGGGCATTCGGGTTAGAATCACAATCTCAAAAGGGTGGTATTTCACTGTTGGCTCCGCAGCCCCCACAAGGACCGCATCAAAGCCTCCCACCTATTCTACGCATTTAAGACCGTAAACCAATGACAAGTTACAGTAAAGCTCCACAGGGTCTTTTCGTCTTGTTGCGCGCAGCCAGCGTCTTCACTGACACCACAATTTCGCCGAGTCCATCGTCGAGACAGCGGCACCTTTGTTATGCCATTCGTGCAGGTCGGAACTTACCCGACTAGGAATTTCGCTACCTTAGGACGGTTATAGTTACCGCCGCCGTTTACTGGGGCTTAAGTTCGGAGCTTCACCTTGCGGTTGACCCCTCCCCTTGACCTTCCAGCACCGGGCAGGCATCAGGCCCTATACCTCATCTTGAGATTTCAGCAGAGCCCTAAGTTTCTGTTAAACAGTCACGGTGCCCCTTTCACTGCGGCCCTTTGGCAACGGCTTGCGCCGCCGCTACTCGGGCATCCCTTCTTCCGAAGTTACGGGACTAGTTTGCCTAGTTCCTTGACGTATGGTTATCTCGCGCACCTTAGCATTTTAAGCTCACCCACCTGTGTCGGATTACGGTACGGTTGCAATAGGAACTCCCCACGAGGCTTTTCTTGGCAGCGTGGTTGGGCCGCTTCCCGCGGCTCGCGCCGCAGTCGCATTCACCTTTCAGCTTGACGAGCCGGTGGATTTTCCTGCCGGCTCACGCCTACCAGTTTAGACCGGGACAACCTTTACCCGGACGGCTTACCCTTCTGCGTCCTCTCTTGAGTGATGACGCGCCTACCACAGTTCCGGAATATTAACCGGATGCCCATCGCCTACGCCTTTCGGCCTCAGCTTAGGACCGACTGACCCTGAGCCGACGAACGTTGCTCAAGGAAACCTTAGGTTTTCGGTGACAAGGATTCTCACCTTGTTTATCGCTACTTATTCCAGCATCCTCGCTTCCTGGCGCTCCAGCGCTCCTTTCGGTACGCCTTCGCTGCAGCCAGGAACGCTCCCCTACCACTATACGCAGCTCGCGCCGCATACAATCCGCGATTTCGGTAACATGCTTAGCCCCGTGTAATTTTCGGCGCAGGTTCACTAGACCAGTGAGCTGTTACGCACTCTTTGAAGGGTGGCTGCTTCTAAGCCAACCTCCTGGCTGTTTGTGCAAACCCACATCCTTTGCCACTTAGCATGTATTTTGGGACCTAAATCGGCGGTCCGGGTTGTTTCCCTCTCGCACGTGAAGCTTATCCCTCACGAACTGACTGCCGTAATATCCGCCGCGGTATTCGGAGTTTGGTTGACTTCGGACCGAGGGTCGCTCAGCCTACATCATCCAGTTGCTCTACCCCCGCGGGTTAAATTACGACGCTAGCCCTAAAGCTATTTCGGGGAGAACCAGCTATCACCAAGTTCGATTGGCCTTTCACCCCTAACCCTAGTTCATGTAGGAACTTTTCAACGTTCAACACTTCGAGCCTTCAGCAGGTGTTACCCTGCCTTCACTCTGACCGGGGTTAGATCACTTGGCTTCGGGTCTGATGAATCGAACTAATCGCCCTATTAGGGCTCGCTTTCACTTCGGCTCCGGAACGCGCTTGCACGCATCCCTTAACCTCGCTCGGTCCATCAACTCGCTGGATCATTCTTCAACAGGCACGCAGTCGCGCGTTCCGGTCCCTTGCGGGAGCGGCATAGCGCTTCTACAGCTTGTAGATGTACGGTTTCAGGTTCTATTTCACTCCCCATCTGGGGTTCTTTTCGCCTTTCCCTCGCGGTACTGGTTCACTATCGGTCGCCAGAGAGTATTTAGCCTTGGAGAGTGGTCTCCCCAGATTCCCACCGGATTGCACGTGCCCGGTGGTACTTAGGTATCCGTCGGGAGCTGCTTCGCTTTCGCCTACGGGACTATCACCCGCTGTGGTCTGACTTTCCAGACAGTTCGGCTAGCTGGCAGTTTGTAACTCCCTGATTCTACATCGGACGGACCCTGCAACCCCGGATCACGCGCCCTATCCACAAAAACTTATGGATACGGCGCGTAACCCGGTTTAGGCTGTTCCCCGTTCGCTCGCCACTACTAAGGGAATCTCTTTGATTTCTTTTCCTTCAGGTACTAAGATGTTTCACTTCCCTGAGTTGCCCTTCCAACGGTACCTGATCACCCGAAGGCAACCCCTTCCCGTTAGAATTTACGGACTTTCACCCGTAACGATTTCTCGATTCGGAAATCCCCGGATCAAAGGATGTTTGCTCCTCCCCGAGGCTTATCGCAGCTTACCACGTCCTTCATCGGCTTCTGGCGCCAAGGCATCCACCATACACCCTTGCAGCTTGACCATATTCTTCAATCCCGCGGGTCGGCTGCTGCTGCCGCCCGCGTTTAAGACGCTTTGGCTTTCTTTCACTTTTACTACATTTGCTGTTTTTTCGCCAGATTTGCCTGTCGGTCCATGCTCCGAAACGGAGACTTACAAGACAGATGACAATATCCCTGATTTTCAAAGACCCAGAATTTGTCGCAAATATGGAGCTGACCGGGATCGAACCGGTGGCCTCCTGCTTGCAAAGCAGGCGCTCTCCCAGCTGAGCTACAGCCCCGCAGCGGGAACCAATCCCGCCCAGATAGTGGGCCCAGGTGGGATTGAACCACCGACCTCACGCTTATCAAGCGTGCGCTCTAACCAGCTGAGCTATGAGCCCGGTTGTTGTCCGCTTTCCGGCGGACTTGTGCGAGTGGCCAGCCTGACCGCGTATGACAGATATACTGTCCGTTGTCAGGGTCGAATTTAACACTCCTCCCCTCATTGCTTCGGGAAAGAATATTAAAGGAGGTGATCCAGCCGCACGTTCCCGTACGGCTACCTTGTTACGACTTCACCCCAATCACTAATCACAACTTGGGGCCCGAATGACTCGGGCGCTTCTGTTGCAATTAGCTTTCGTGGTGTGACGGGCGGTGTGTACAAGGCCCGGGAACGTATTCACCGCAGCCTGCTGATCTGCGATTACTAGCGATTCCGGCTTCACGCGGGCGAATTGCAGCCCGCGATCTGAACTGAGGCGCAGTTTAGGGATTTGCTCCACATTGCTGTCTTGCTTCCCTCTGTCTACGCCATTGTAGTACGTGTGTGGCCCTGGACATAAAGGCCATGATGATTTGACGTCATCCCCGCCTTCCTCCGCGTTATCCGCGGCAGTCTCCTGAGAGAACCTGCATTGCTGCAGGTAACACAGGACAGGGGTTGCGCTCGTTGCGGGACTTAACCCAACATCTCACGACACGAGCTGACGACAACCATGCAGCACCTCGGCCGGGTCCCTTGCGGGTCGCCTCTGCTTTCACAAAGGCTACAACACCGGTCGTTCGAGCCCAGGTAAGGTTCTTCGCGTAGCGTCGAATTAAACCACATACTCCACCGCTTGTGCGGGCCCCCGTCAATTCCTTTGAGTTTTAACCTTGCGGCCGTACTCCCCAGGCGGAGAATTTAATGCGTTAGCTTCGGCACGGAAGGGTTCGATACCTCCCACACCTAATTCTCATAGTTTACGGCTAGGACTACCAGGGTATCTAATCCTGTTTGCTCCCCTAGCTTTCGCGCTTCAGCGTCAGTGGATGCCCAGAAGCCCGCCTTCGCCGCTGGTGTTCCTCCCGATCTCTACGCATTTCACTGCTACACCGGGAATTCCAGCTTCCCCTGCATCACTCAAGACCTTCAGTATCCGACGACATTTCCCAGTTGAGCCGGGAGATTTCACGCCGGACTTAAAAGCCCGCCTGCACGCGCTTTACGCCTAGTGATTCCGAATAACGCTCGCCACCTACGTCTTACCGCGGCTGCTGGCACGTAGTTAGCCGTGGCTTATTCGCAGAGTACCGTCAAATCCGGTTGCCCGGACATTCGTCCCCTGCAAAAGGAGTTTACAATCCGAAGACCGTCGTCCTCCACGCAGCGTTGCTGGATCAGGCTTTCGCCCATTGTCCAAAATTCCCCACTGCTGCCTCCCGTAGGAGTGGGGCCCGTGTCTCAGTGCCCCTGTGGCCGATCGCCCTTTCAGGCCGGCTACCCGTCATAGCCTTGGTGGTCTGTTACACCGCCAACTAGCTGATAGGACGCGAACCCCTCCTGAAACGACCCTTGCGGGCCTTTCATCCGCCAGTGATGCCACCGGCTGATTATATGGGGTATTAGCCTACCTTTCGGCAAGTTATTCCCCATTTCAGGGCAGATTGTTCACGTGTTACTCACCCGTCTGCCGCTAGACCGTATTGCTACGGTCCCGCTCGACTTGCATGTGTTATGCACGCTGCCAGCGTTAATTCTGAGCCAGGATCAAACTCTCCATATAAATCGTACAGCAGGAGTTCGCGGTTGCCCGCGCGCACCTGCCGCAGTCATTAGAGGAAAGAATGTCTGACATTTTAGCTCACATTCCACATCACGCCTTTTTACCGGCATGATGGGCCGCTTACTTCATTGACTTAGTTGATGGTCACCTGAAACCGCTGCAAAGTTCACTTTGCATTCCGCGTTCAGGCTGCCCATTCGCACATGCGACAAATTTTCAGAGAGCGAAGCTCCCCCGTTCGCCTTCCGCATTTTTTCAGCGGGGCAAATAGGAAGCTTTTACTTCCCGCGTCCGGCCCGAGGCCGTCCGCGCTTACTGGTTTCTGAAAAGGCCCGTTTGCCTGGCGTTTTCAGCAACCAGTAAATTCTAGCACAACTTTTCAAAACTTGTCAAGCCTTTTTTTTACCGTCGGAGAACTTTCTTTTTCTCCGCATCGCCTGCGCGAACTTTTCAAAAGGCCCTGCCGCGGTTTTGCTGCGACACTGATATTCAATCATAATTCCGCGGGGAATGCAAGCCCCTTTTGGCGCGGACGCATTCTCCGACGGATAATCGCGTCATTTGAAGGAGAAGCCTTTCAGCTCAGCCTGGCGGCGCGCGGCGGAAATGACTGCGCCGCCGAAGGTGTTTTTCTGCTCCGGCTGGGCGGCGAGATACTTGCGCCGCTCCTCCTGGAGCTTGAGTATTTTTTCGCGCGCGGCCTTGCGCTTTTCCAGCTGCGCGGCGACGTATTTTTCGCGCTCGGCGGCGCTCATGCCGCGCATATTCTCGGGCAGCAGCTCCGACTTCATCTCGGAGGATTTGAGGCTGCCGTTTTCCACCGCGCTGGCGGCGTCCCAGGAGGATTCCGCCGCCGGGGCGGCGGCCAGCGCCATCGCCCGCGCCGCGGACGCGCCGGCGGCCTTTGCATGCGCCCCCGCGCTTTGCGCCGTGGCAAAACCGGCCCGGCCCGCGCCGCCGTAGGGAATATAGGTTTCCTGCACGGAGGCATCCAGCTTTTCAATCTCTTCATCCTGCGGGGCGCGCGCGTAGACGGCAACGGCGTCCTGGTCTATGTTCATGAAATCCCCGCCGGAGATATCGGAGGCGGATTTCCACTGCATCGCCACGCCCATCTGGCGCGGGCCGCAGTAAATGGTGTTGACGAAAATCCCTTTCGCCTGCGCCAGCCGCGCGCTTTCATGGAAATCCACGGGCCCCTGGGTGAACGGCTCGTTTCCGGCGATGAAGACGGCCTTGTAAACATCGCCGTAATCCAGCCAGCCCGGATTACTGACGGCGTCGCGCAGCGCCCAGCCGCAGTATTCGTCTCCGCCGTCGGTTTTGAGCGAGAACATCTGCTCCGACACCGCGTCCAGATGCGTGGTGAAAGACGACACCATTCTCACATATCCGTCGGCGGCGCGCAGGGTGTTGTTGCCGTATTCGTAAAGCGCAACCTGTATTTCGGGACGGGCGCCTTTCTTCTCGGCGCCGCCAAGCTCGGCTATTATTTTCCAGAGCTGGCTGCGGGCCTGGGAGATGAGGCCGTCCATGCTGTTTGAAGTGTCCAGCAAAATCGCTATTTGCGCCACCGGCCTGCCCAGCATTTTCCCGGCGGGGCGCGGCGGCGCGGCGGGGGAATCCGTCCAGGTGCGCTCCAGGCGCGCGGTTTCGGCGGCGAGGATTTTGCCGGTTGAGGCCTCTATGATTCTGGCGTTGACCTCGGTATCTTTCTCAATATCGTTGAGCGTGCCGGTTACCACGGCGTCGGCGCCGATGACTTTGCCCAGTTGCCGGGTTGAAGCAGGGTCCAGCACGCCGGACATTTCCAGCTTGTTTTCCTCTAGCAGCTTGTTAAGCAGGCCGCGCTCTATGACCTCCAGACCGTCCTTGGCCAGATAAGTCGTGAGCCGCTCCTGCACTATCGCGGAGCCGGAGCTTGACATTCCCCCGGCGTACGGAAACCCCAGCACCGCCAGCTTGAGTTTGGACTGTTTCGGCAGCCCGGAGGCCAGTTTTCTCGCCAGCTTTTCCAGCGGCTCGGCATGGACTGCGGCGGGCAGCAGCAGCGCGATTGCAATCAGCAGCGGGCGCCGCAATGCGGCGCGCACGACCCGGTTTGACAACTCCATTTTTCCCCCTTATTGAAGCGGCACGCGCCGCTCGTAAACAGCGACCAGCTCCAGCACGTCCGCCGGCGCGGCGCAGGACAGCAGCCGCTTCCTGACCGCCGGGTTGGACACCAGCCTCGCCAGCTCCGACAATGTGCGCAATTGCTGCGCCGGGTCGGCCAGCGGGGTTATTATAAGAAAAAGCAGGCGCACCGGCTCCCCGTCCACCGACGGGAAATCCAGCCCCGCGCCGCAGCGCGCGAAAGAGACCAGCGGCCTCTTGAGCGAAGCCAGCCTGGCGTGCGGGAAGGCCGCGCCGTGGCCGAGCGCGCAGGAAAGCAGCTTCTCCCTTTTCTCCACGGCGGACCAGGCCTGCTCCATGTCAAATTCCGGCCTGGCGCGGTGCAGCGCGGCCAGCATGGCGCGCAGCGCGTCAAACCTGCCGGACACGGGCATATCCATCACGAAAGCATCCGGCGCCAGCAGGTCCTTGAGCGACGGCTTTGCGGCGATTTCATTCTCGTCCCGGATTTCGCCGACGATCTCCTCCACTATATCTTCCGTCGTTACCAGCCCGCTGACCCTGCCGGAGCCGTCCTTTACCAGAGCCAGGTGAACGCGCTTGCCCTGCATCTCGCGCAGGACGGCGGGGAGAGGCGTGTTCTCGCCGAAAAACAGCAGGGGGCGGGTCGCAGCGGAAAGGTCCGGCGCGTCCGCGTTGCAGATGAGCTTCTCCTGAATATCCTTGACGAAAACGTATCCCGCGCTGTCGTCCAGCGACGATTTGCACAGCGGATAGCGCGAGAATTTACGTTTGGCGATGGTTTCCCTGTTCTCGGGCCAGGGGGCTCCCGCGTAGAGGCAGGCCGCCGAATCGCGCGGGGTCATCACCTCTTTGACGATGCTGTGGTCAAAATCAAATATGTTTTCAAACATCAGCAGCCTGCCCAGCGAAAGCCGCCCCTGCTCCTGCGACTGGGCCAGCATCAGCTTCAGTTCCTCTTCGGAAAGCGGGGCTTCCTTCGCGCCCGGCGCAAAGCCCAGCAGTTTTATTATGAAGGCGGAGGCGGCGTCCAGCGCGCGCATCGGATAATAGGTGAGGCGGTAAAAAGCGTTCAGCGGGCCGCTGACCCAGAGCGCGCATGTGTCCGGCTTTTTAATGGCGATGATTTTGGGGACCTGCTCTCCTATTATTATATGGGCGGAGGTGATGACTATGAAAGCCAGCGCCAGCGCAACCGCGCCCGACACCGCCGCCGACATTCCCGGCGCCAGACGCGGCAGCAGCACGTGAACCAGCCTGCCCACCGAGGGTTCCCCCACCCAGCCCAGCCCCAGGCTGGCCATTGTGATGCCAAGCTGGGTGGTGGCGAGGTAAGGCTCAATTTTTTCCACGGCGCGTTTTGCGGCGCGGGCCTTGCGGCTGCCTTTGGAGGCCAGCTCCTCCAGCCGGGTGAGGCGCACCTTGACGAGGCTGAACTCCGCCAGCACGAAAAATCCGTTCAGCAGCAGCAGCCCCAGCGCGACAAGCAGATATGCCAGTATGGTCATGACGACGCAATCATTCTAACAAATTGACTTGTTCCAAAATAACACTTTTGATGCAACACTTTCGCGGCACTGTTGAGGCAACCCTTTTGAGGCAAAAAGGCAGGCTTCAGGTTCACCCGTTTCCCGCAATTGGTTGCGAGAACCGGGGCGGCGGCTGGCGCGGACAGTCTGAAGCATGATCGCGCTACTTGTCCGGTATGCAGGAAAAATTCCGCGCAGAAACATCCCGCTCTCCGGCGCCGGATTCCGCTGTCCGCTAACCTGAATGTTTCAGTTGGTTGCGAGGACCGAGGCGAAAAAACGCGAAATAATGCCGAACAAAATTATCCGCGCGCGCCTCACTGCGCGAAAGGCTAATTTTGTGAAGGCAGTATGAAGCGATTTTGAGCCGAATCCCGCAATCCAACTGAACCATTCAGGCTAATACGGCATCACCCATTTTTTGAAGAACCGTGGTGTATTGGCAACAACAGTGAAAACGGCATCAAACCACGAAACACACAAAACACACGAAAGGGAACCAAAAAAGTTTCCGGTAGTTGTTCCCGCCTTGTTCCAGAGCCTTTTCGTGTGTTTCGTGTTATGCCGTTGATTGACAAGGGGAAAGGTGTTCTTTTCCATTTTTGTGTGTTTCAAAGAGGGACGCCGTTATTTTTGCATTTGTTCCTTTATTCGCGCGGTTGTTTCCGGCAATACGGGACAGCAAAATATGGCCTTGTGGAAAAATGGGTGATGTCGTGCTGTCCGCTAATACTGGCATTCCTGCGGCAAAAAAGCTATATTGGAAAAACCGCTTTGGAGAGGTGGCCGAGCGGCTGAAGGCGCTGGTTTGCTAAACCAGTATACGGGGTAAACCCGTATCGAGGGTTCGAATCCCTCCCTCTCCGCCAGATTTTTCCATAGATATAACCGCATGGCGCGAACCGGGGATATCCGCCTTCACCGGCATGTAATATTCTATTGTCCCGCCGTCTTTGTCCTTGTCCACCTCAATCCGCTTTATCCACTGG
>JBAZJT010000028.1 GCA_041651175.1 Elusimicrobiales bacterium
GTTGGAGTATGCGCCGGAACACGGAGAAAGAAAGAAGCAGTTATTGAGAATGGACGCGGAACAACAGCAGCTTTACAACATTATCCGTCAATAACCACTGGGTGTCCCGTTGGCGAAGTCAGGAAAATATTCCGCGCGCGTTGCGCAAAATCGCGGATTGGCGCGGCAAAAATATTGCGGAACTGGGCGCCGGAACCGGCAGACTTACGTTGATATTAGCGACTGAAAGCAAAAGCATAACGGCGTTTGACAATTCTACCCAAATGCTGGCCGTAGCGAGGAAAAAGCTTGAAAAGGCCGACATCAGGAACTGGCGGCTCAAACCCGCAGACAACAGAAAAATCCCGTTGCCCAACAATTGCGCCGACATAACCATCTCGGCATGGAGCATAAGCTATCTGGCGCAGGGTGCAATGGCGGATTGGCAGCCTCATGTGGACGCCGCTCTGGACGAAATGAGAAGACTTCTCATCGCAGGGGGGACGGCAGTGATAATAGAGTCGCTTGGCACCGGTAGCCGCAAACCCGCCCCTCCCAACCGGAGACTGGCGGTTTATTACAATTACCTTGAGCGTCAGGGTTTCGCGCGCTCATCCATAAGAACGGATTATAAATTCAAAACCAAAGCCGAAGCAGCCGAACTGGCTGAATTTTTCTTTGGCGAAGAAATGGGCGAGAAAATAAAAAAATCCGGCTCGCGCATTCTCCCCGAATGCACTGGTATCTGGCATTGGCGTAAAACCGGTCTTTCGCGCGCACCTTCAAGATAAAACGCGAACTCGCAACCGCATATCGCGCGGATAACGCCGCAGGTTATCTGATATCAGGCTTTATATCCGTCCAGCCAGGCGAATTTTTCGAAGGGGAGACGGGGGGGGCGGTTTGGCTCGTCGGCGGCCTGCTTTTCGTTCAGCAGCGGGCCGGACGCGGATTTTTTTGCGACCACAATCAGCGCGATTACGTTGAATTCCTGCGGGATGTTAAGCGCGGCGGCGACGGCGGCGGGGTCGTAGCCCGCAATCGCGTGGGCCACAAAACCCAAATCCCAGGCACGCAGTATAAGAGCGGAGGCGGCCATGCCGGTGTCAAACAGGTAATACTCGCGCTCTTTTATGACGCAGTCCAAATCCTTTTTGCTAAACACCGCTATCAGCAGCGGCGCGGCCTGCGCCCACTCGTTGCCCGGCGAGAGCGCGCCATGCAGCTTTTTAAGAACCTGCCCGTCGCGCGCGAACACAAAACGCCAGGGCTGGTTGTTGTAGCAGGAGGGCATCAGCGCCGCCGCCTGCGCAAGTTCTTTAACAAGCTCGTCCGTTACGACCCCTGTTTCAAGCGAGCGGTAAGAGCGGCGCTCTTCCAGTATTTTTTTGAGTTCCATGACATCTCCCCCTAACGCGGTTTTTTTGACTTGCCGAAATCGGCCAGAAAGCGTTTTTTCTCCTCGGCGAAAGTGTTGGTTGCGATGGCGGAGCGGATAGTCTCCATCATCCTGCTGAGAAACCGGATATTATGCAGCGAAAGCAGCCGGTGGCTGAGCAGCTCCCGCGAACGGTAGAGATGGCACAAATAGGCTTTGCTGTATGTGCGGCAGGCAAAACAGTCGCACCTTTCATCCAGCGGGGAATTATCGGCGCGGTACTGCGCGTTTTTTATTGAAATCGGGCCGACGCTGGTCATGGCGGAGCCGTTGCGCGCGTTTCTCGTGGGCCAGACGCAGTCAAACATGTCAACGCCGC
Source organism: Elusimicrobiales bacterium (assembly GCA_041651175.1). Classification (NCBI taxonomy): domain Bacteria; kingdom Pseudomonadati; phylum Elusimicrobiota; class Elusimicrobia; order Elusimicrobiales; species Elusimicrobiales bacterium. The sequence goes on from JBAZJT010000028.1 coordinate 1,737, forward strand.
GCTCCACGCAGTCCCAAATCTCCGCCGGAGTGCCAAGCCCCATGAAATATCTGGGCGCGGCGTCCGGCAGTTCGGCGACGGCGGCTTCCACGGCGGAGTTCATCTCGTCCGGGGTTTCGCCGACGGAAAGTCCGCCTATGCAGAAGCCGTGGACCGGTTTCTCCGCCATGAACTGCGCGGCGGATTTACGCAGCTTCGGATACACCGAGCCTTGTATTATCCCGAATAAAAGCGGCGTCTCAACGCGCCAGCCCTCCGGCTGCTTTTCTATGCGGTCTTCCGGCACGGTTGCGCGGAAGGCCGACATTGCGCGCAAGGCCCAGCGCTGCGTCATCTCCAGCGATTTTCTGGCTTCATCCTCTTTGGCCGGATTGCGCAGGCAGACGTCCAGGCATGTCCACATCGCGGAACCGATTTTGCTCTGGTGGGAAATCACATTCTCCGGCGTGAACATATGCCGGCTGCCGTCGTGATGGGAGTTGAATTTGGCGCCCTCATCGCTTAATTTGAATATATCGGAGAGGCTGTATATCTGGAACCCGCCCGAATCCGTCAGCACGGGGCCGGGCCAACGCATGAAATCGCTTATCCCGCCGGCGCGTTCCAGAATATCCACTCCGGGCCGCAGGTAAAGATGGTATGTGTTGGACAGCAGGCATTCTATTTTCGCCGACAGCACATCCTGCGCCGAGAGCGCCTTCACGCTGGCCTGCGTGGCCACCGGCATGAAAACCGGCGTCCGCACCGCGCCGCGCCGGGTTTGCAGCAGGCCGGTTCTGGCCTTGCAGGAAGATTCGCGCGCAATCACGGTAAAGGGGCGGTGTATCATAAAATCAGCATCGCATCGCCGTAGGAATAGAACCTGTAGCCGAGGCGCACGGCCTCGCCGTAAGCGGCGTAGAGATTGTCCTCCCCCGCCAGCGCCGCCGCCATGCAAAGCGGCGTGGAGCCGGGAACATGGAAATTGGTTACAAGCCCGTCAACAAGCTTGAATTTGTAAGGCGGATAGATGAACAAATCCGCCCAGCCTTCCCCGGCGGAAAGGCCGCCGTCTACGCAGAAAGTCTCCAGCGTGCGCGAACTGGTGGTGCCGACGGCTATGATTCTGCCGCCGGCGGCGCGGGCGCGGTTTACGGCGTCTGCGGTCTGCTGGCTTACGCTGGCGTATTCCGGCAGCATTTTATGCTTTTCCGGCGCGCCGGAAAGCGGGCGGAAGGTTCCCCAGCCCACATGCAGCGTAACCGGCGCGATTACAACGTCCGCGGCCTTCAATCCGGCGCATAACCCGTCCGTGAAATGAAATCCCGCCGTGGGCGCGGCTATGGAGCCTTCCTCCCGCGCGAAAACGGTCTGATAGCGGGTTTTGTCGGTTTCGCTTTCCGGGGGGGCGCCGGAATTTTTGCGCGCCTTGGCGATATAATGCGGCAGCGGCGGCCTGCCATGCCCGCGCGCAAATTCCAGCGCGTCCGGAACGGAAAACAAAAATATCCACCCGCCCTCCGGCGTCCGTTCCACAGCCTCGGCATGGGCGCCGCTCTCAAAAGTTATTTTCATTCCCGGCCTGGCGTCGCGACAGAGGGCGGCCCAGCGGTCCGGCGCGCCGCAGCGGCGGACCAGCAGGATTTCGGTGCTGCCGCCGCCGGGCTTGCGGCCCGCCAGCCGGGCAGGAAAAACGCGGGTGTCGTTTACTACAAGGCAGTCGCCTTTTTTGAGATATTGCGGCAAATCGCGGAAAAAGCGGTGCGCGATGCCGCCGGAGGAGAGAACCATCAGCCGCGCGCTGTCCCTGGGCTCTGCGGGAGATGCGGCAACCAGCCGCTCGCAGCCCAGCGCGGCAAATCTGTCAAGGTTCATTATGCCAGTTGTCCAGTTTAGCGCCCGGGTAGTAGAATTTCAGGATTTGCTTGTAGCTTTTGCCCGTCCAGGCCATTTTGCGCGCGCCGTCCTGGCACATGCCCACGCCGTGGCCGTAGCCGCGCCCGGAAAACCGGAAGCCGCCGCGCTCCGGCTGGATATGGACTATGTATGTGCTTCTGAATTCCGCGCTCATGCAGGCGCGCAGGTCGTGCATGTCGACATTGACGCCGCCGATATCGGTTTTGAACCGGAGGGTGATTGTCCTGCCGCCGCCGTTGCGCTTGAGCATCCGTATGGATTTCAGCTTCTTTACCGGTATGGAGGCCGCGCGCAGATAATCCAGCAGCTTTTCCTCCGGGACAAAAACCGTCCACGAATAGTCTCGCGAATACTTGCAGTAGGGGCAGTAGACGCCCTTGAGGGGGCGTATCTCGTCGCCGCCCCAGACGGACGGCGTGGTCCTGCCGCCGCAATTGGAATGAAAGAAGGAATGCACAAGCCCGCCTTTCCACATAAGCACCTGCCCGGAGGTGGCGCGGACGGCCTCCATTATCCTCGGGTGGTCCCTGTCGGCGCCGCTGTAGGCCTGGCTGCGAACGTCGGCAGTAAGGTCAAAATCCGCAAAGCGGTTGAGGCTGTACAGCGCATAAGTGCGCGCCACCACGGCCTGGGCCTTGAGGGCATCCTCCGGCCAGTCCTCGCCCATTTCCGCAGGCAGGACGCCGTAGAGATATTCCTCCAGCCCCAGTTCCTCTATGGCGGTTATCGCCTTGTCCGATTTTTTCTTGAAGATTATGCTGCCGCGGTAGCTTCTGTCGTTGACGCGGGTGAACCCGGCGGCCCCGTCCTGCGCGCTTATGCGCACTACGGGGCCGAAAACGTAATCGCCCAGCCGGATGCCGTTCTCGTCCGGGGAGACGGAGAGTTTGGCTCCCGCCGGCAGCGGCTTGCGCGCGCCGGAGGCCAGGTCCACCGCGCTGGCGCCGCTTGCGGCTTCCAGCACGGCGCCCTTCTGCGCCTCCACAATGCCTATCCGTATGATGCCGGAGGCGCCGCCCAGCCCGCCGCCGTCCGCGTCCGCAAACAATGCGGATGCAGAGCCAAGCGCCAGCGCAACGCACAGCGCGGTCCTGGCGGCAGTGCCGCGCCCGCCCGCAGTTTTAAGCAAAAACAATCGCCGTAAAATAGGTTTCACGAGTACACTTTATACCTTTTTCGCACGGGAGCCGCAACACCGCGCGATAGTGTATAATATTACGGGACAGGCGGATTTCGGGGAAATATACCTTTATGAACAAGCTCGGTTTAACCAAGCCGGACGGACGGTACATGTTTTTGTATTCCCGCCGGGAGATACCGCGGGAACTGCGCGCGCCAAGCCCGGACGGAACGCCCGTCAGAGCCGACCCGCATCTGCGCTGGCATCCGCTGCGCGGCGAATGGGTGGCCTATGCCAGCCACCGCAACAACCGCACCTTCCTGCCGCCCCCCGAATATAACCCGCTCGCGCCAAGCCGCCCCGGAGATTTCCCGACAGAGCTGCCCGCCGGAGAATACGACGCGGCGGTTTTTGAAAACCGTTTTCCTTCAATGGCTCCGGGCGCCACGGCAAAACCCGATGTCGGAGTGCCATCCCGCCCGGCGGACGGGGTTTGCGAGGTTGTGGTGTTCACCCAGGACCCCAAGGCCAGCCTGAGCGGGCTGGAACTGGAGCATCTGGAACTCCTCATAGACGTCTGGGCGGACAGATATGCCGAAATAAGCGCCCGCAAAAACATCCAGTACATCATGCCGTTTGAAAACCGCGGCGTGGAAATGGGCGTTACCCTGCACCACCCGCACGGACAGATTTACGCGTATCCGTTTGTGCCGCCCGTCCCGGCGCGGGAACTGGAATTGCAGCGCGAGCACCTTCAGCAGCATGGCCGCGGACTGCTTGAGGATATGGCCGCCGCGGAAATCGCCGGAGGCGGCAGAGTCGTGGCCGTTACGGAATCTGCCGCCGCATTCGTGCCTGTGTGCGCGCGATACCCTTACGAGGTGTGGGTGATGCCCAGGCGGGCCGCGCCGTCGTTTGCGGCGCTGGACGCGCGGGAGCGCAAAGATCTCGCGCGGACGCTGAAAACGGTGCTGATGAAATACGACGCGCTCTGGCAGCGGCCTTTTCCCTATCTGATGGTGTTCCACCAGTCGCCCGTCAACACGCGGGAGTATCCCGAAGCGCATCTGCACGCGCAGATTTATCCGGCGCTGCGCAGCCCCGGGCGGCTTAAATACCTCGCGGGAACAGAGCTGGGCGCCGGCATGTTCGCCAACGACTGCCTCCCCGAGGAAAAAGCGGCGGAACTGCAGGCCGTCAAAGTAAATGTCTGAAATCCCGGCAAAACTGGAGCGCGTGCGCCGCTCAATCGCCGCCGCCGGCATCGGCGCGGTCCGGCTGCGCGGGACGGACTGGTTCAACTGGGCCTGCGCGGGAGCCTCCCACACCGTGCTGCTTGCCGCCGAAACCGGCATAGCGCAGGTATTGATAACTCCCGGCAAGGCCGTGGTTCTCACCAATTCCATAGAAGCCGCGCGGCTCCGCGCCGAGGAGCTGCCCGCCGGTTTTGACATTTTCGCCCCCGACTGGCCCGACGAGGCCGCAACCGATAATTTCGTCCGGGCCGCAGCCGGATATGCGCCCGTGGCCAGCGACCGTCCCGCCGCAGGCGAAGCCGCGCTGCCGGACGGGCTTGCGCGCGTCAAACAGTCGCTGCTGCCGCAGGAGATAGAGCGCTACCGCGCCCTGGGACGCGACGCCGCAGCGGCGATGCGTCAGGCGCTTTCAGAGGCGGAGCCCGGCTGGAGCGAGCTGCTGCTTGCCGGCGCGGGCGCAAGGGCGCTGCTTTCGCGCGGCATAGAGCCCGCGCTGATACTGGCGGGCGGAGAATCCCGCGTTGGAAAATACCGCCATCCCATTGCCACAACCGCGCCGCTGGGCGGCAGGGCGATGCTGGTTTTCTGCGGGCGCAGGCACGGGCTTTACGCGAACCTGACCCGCTTCGTTTATTTCCGCGCCCCTTCGGACGCGGAACGCCGGCTGATGGACGATGCGGCGAAAGTGGAAGCCGCCGCCTTCGAGCATTCCCGCGCCGGAGCCAGCCTCGGGGATATTTTCGGAAAAATCGCCGCCGCATACGCGGACGCAGGATACCCCGGCGAGCAGCTGCGCCATCACCAGGGCGGCACGACCGGTTATCTGTCGCGCGAGGCAGTTGCGCGGCCCGGCTGCGAAGTCCGGCTTGAGCCGCAGACCGCGCTAGCCTGGAACCCCAGCCTTCCGGGCGCGAAAATGGAAGACACCGTCCTCCTCGGCGAGGACGGGCTGGAAATACTGACGGCGGACCCGCAATGGCCCCGCATGGAAATCTCCGGCAGGAGCAGGCCCGATATATGGATAAGATGACGGCGGTTACAGCTTCCGCGCCGGGGCGGGTGAACCTCATCGGCGAGCATACCGATTACAACGGCGGCTACGTGCTGCCCATGGCAATTCCGCAGCGCACCACGGTAAAACTTCAGCCCGTTGCCGGCAGAACTGTCAGGCTTTCCAGCGCCATGGGGGGAGAGGCCTCGGTTTGCGCCTACGAGCTGGGCCGGGAGGAACGCTCCAAAACATGGGCGGATTATATCAAGGGCGTAACATGGCTGCTGGCGCGCGAAAATCACATTATCGTCGGGTTTGAGGCCGCCATCGCCTCGGATGTGCCGATAGGCAGCGGCCTTTCCTCCAGCGCGGCGCTTGAGGTGTCCATGCTGCGCGCGCTGCGCGCGGCCTTCGGGCTTTCGCTTGACGATTTGACCATAGCCCGGCTGGGCCAGCGCGTTGAAAATGAATTTGTCGGCGCGCGGGTGGGCATAATGGACCAGATGGCCTCCAGCCTGGCGGGGCGTGACGCGGCATTGTTTATAGACACGCTGGACCTCAGCCACAGGCGGGTGCCCGTTCCCGAAGGCGCGGAGATACTGGTCATCAATTCGGGAGTGTCGCATTCCAATTCCGGCGGCGGCTACAACACCCGCCGCGCGGAATGCGAAAAAGCCTGCTCGCTGCTGGGCGTCAAACTGCTGCGCGAAATCCCGCCGGACGGCCTTTCCCGCGTTGAGGCATTGCCGGAACCGCTGAACCGCCGCGCTCGCCATGTGCTAACCGAAAACGAACGCGTGCTGCAGGCCGTCCGCGCCATGGAAAAAGGCGATATGGAAACGCTGGGTGAATTATTCCGCCGGTCCCACGTCTCCATGCGGGACGATTACGAGGTTTCAGTCCCGGAGATAGATTTGCTGGTGGACATCGCGTCGCGGCAGCCCGGCGTTTACGGCGCGCGCATGACAGGCGGCGGCTTCGGCGGCAGCATCGTGGCGCTGGCGCGCCCCGGGACCGGCGCAGCCGCCGCAGAAGAAACCGCGCGGGAGTACGGGCGGAAAACGCCGCACACGGCAACGGTTCTGGTCGCGCCCGGTAAATAGCGGGACACCGCAATTCAAAAGGAGCTGAATATGGGAATAAAAAAACTTCTGCCGCTGGCCGCCGCGCTGCTGTGCCTTGCGGGCGCGGCCTCCGCCGCCGGGACCGACCCCAGCCGCGGGCAAATACTGCTGGGCGCGGCATGGTATCCCGAACAATGGCCCCAGTCCCAGTGGGACCAGGACCTCGCCAGAATGGAAGCCGCGCATATCACCGTCGCCAGAATCGGCGAGTTCGCGTGGAGCGCGATGGAACCCTCCGAAGGCGCATATGACCTTGACTGGCTCAACACCGCCATACGCAAGGCCGAGGCGCATCACATTTACATAGTGCTGGGAACCCCGACCGCCGCGCCGCCGGCCTGGCTGACCAGAAAGTATCCCGAAACGTTGCGCATTGACGAAAACGGAAAAACCGCCGCCCACGGCAACCGCCAGCAGTTCTCTTTCACAAACCCCAGATACCGCGAGTTGTCCCGCAAAATAGCGGGCGAGATGGCAAAACGTTTCGGCAACGACCCCAACGTCATCGGCTGGCAGATTGACAACGAGTACTGCCAGCTCTCCTATGACCCGCACACGGCGAACCTGTTCCGGGGCTGGCTGAAGGACAAATACGGCTCGCTGGACAATATAAACAACCGCTGGGCCACACGCTACTGGAGCCAGACATACGACGACTGGAACGAAATCCCGTTTGCCCCCGCATACCACAGCCCCGCGGAGCGGCTGAACTGGGTGTGGGCGGGAACGCCCTCCGCCGGGCCCGACAGCATCAACAACCCCGCCCTGCGGCTGGAAGCAAACCGCTTCGGCAATGTCGTCTGGGCGGACTATCAGCAGAACCAGCTGGACGAGATACGCAAACACGCCTCCCCCGGCCAGTTCATCACCTCCAATTTCCTGGGATTTCTGCTGCCGGCGTTTGACGGCTATCCGGTGGCAAAAAATCTCACACTCGCCGCCTGGGACGATTACATCGTAACCGGCCACGCCGACCCGGCCTACAACGGCCTCCAGCACGACTACACGCGCGGCCTCAAACGCCGGAACTTCTGGGTGATGGAAACCCAGCCGGCCATGGTCAACTGGTTCGCCGTCAACAGCAGCCTGGACAAGGGCGAGACGCGCGCGCTGGCTTGGGAGGCGGTGGGCCACGGCGCGGACGCGGTGTCCTACTGGCAGTGGCGCAGCGCGTTAAACGGGCAGGAGCAGTACCACGGCACACTCGTAGGAGCCGACGGTTCGCCCGTGCCGGTCTATGACGAGGTCAGACAAATCGGCGAGGAATTCGCAAAAGCGGGCAAGCTGATTAGCGGGACCGGCCCCGTGTCCAAAATTGCGTTTCTCTACGCCCCCGAAAACCGCTGGGCGATTGACTTCCAGCAGCATACCGCCGCCTACGACCAGTTCGCGGTCCTGAAAAACTTCTACAAGGCGTTCAGGGACGTGTCGCAGTCCGTGGACGTAATCAATCCCGCAGAGAGTTTTGACGGCTACGCCGTCATCGTCGCGCCCAGCCTGAACATGCTGCCGCAGGAGACGGCGCGGCGTCTGGCCGATTATGTCCGGGGCGGCGGGCGTCTTGTGCTTGGCCCCCGCGCCGCCATGAAAGACGAATTCAACGCCCTGCTTCCGCAGCGCCAGCCCGGCTGGCTGGCGGACGCGCTGGGCGGGCGGGTGGAACAGTTTTACGCGCTTGAGAAAGCCGTTCCCGTCTCCGGCGAGCTGGGAAGCGGACAGGCAACCGTATGGGCGGAGCAGTTGAGCGCCTCCGCCGCCGGCGCGAAGACGCTGCTTTCATACGGCAAGTCCAACGGCTGGCTGGACGGCGCCCCCGCCGTGCTGAGCCGCGATTACGGCAAAGGCGGCATAACCTATATCGGCGCGGTTCTGGACGACGCGCTGCTCGCCTCGCTGGCGCGGCGGCTGGCAGGGGAAAGCGGGGTGAAACCGGCCTTCGGCCCGGTTCCCGAAGGGGTGGAGGTCTGCCCCCGCGAAAGCGAAAACGGACGGATATTCATACTTATCAATTTCGGCGGCGATGAGGCGCGCTTCGCGCTGCCGCGGAAAATGAAATCGCTGCTGACAGGCGAAGACGCAGCCGCGCTGACGCTGCCGCGCTACGGCGTGGTCGTGCTGCTTGACAAATAAGGGGCCCGACATGATACTGATTACCGGAGGCGCGGGCTATATCGGCTCGCATGTCAACAAGCTGCTGGCCAAAAGCGGAATGAAAACCGTGGTCTATGACAATCTCTCCACCGGCCACAGGGAAAACCTGAAATGGGGGGAATTTGTGGAGGGCGACATACTGGACACGGCGCGGCTGGAGCAGGCTCTCCGCGAATACAAGGTTGACTGCGTAATGCATTTCGCCGCGTTCATAGAAGTGGGCGAATCCATGTCCGACCCGGAAAAGTATTACCGCAACAACGCCGCCGGCGCGATATCGGTTTTGTCCGCCATGCGGCGGGCGGGAGTCGGGAAATTCGTATTCTCGTCAACCTGCGCCACCTACGGCATGCCGCTTAAAATACCGCTTACCGAAGACCATCCGCAGAATCCCATAAATGTCTACGGGCGCACCAAGCTGATGGTGGAAAGGGCTCTGGCGGACTTTTCTGCGGCTTACGGTTTCCGCTACGCGGCGCTGCGCTATTTCAACGCCTCCGGCGCGGACCCGGAGCTGGAAACGGGCGAGCTGCACACGCCGGAGACGCATCTTATCCCCAACATCCTGGCTGCGGCGGATTCCGGCGGCGCGGTCGGCATGTTCGGCGACGACTATCCCACGCCCGACGGCACCTGCATACGCGATTATATCCACGTAAGCGACCTCGCCTCGGCGCATATGCTGGCGGCGCAATATCTGGACGGCGGCGGGGCCAGCGACTGTTTCAATCTCGGCAACGGCAACGGGTTTTCCGTGCGGCAGGTGATAGCCGCCGCCGAAGCGGTTACCGGGCGGAAAATCTCCGTAACAAAAAAACCGCGCCGGCCCGGCGACCCGCCCGTGCTGCTTGGCGACGCGTCAAAAGCCGTGAAAATACTGGGCTGGAAACCGCAGTTCGCCGGGCTTGACACCATCGTGCGCACGGCCTGGCAATGGCATAAGAAAACGGCGAAACCGGGAGTTTAGGCCGGATAGCGGATTCCGCGCTATCCAACCGCGGAAAATGGGGGTATACTATTGGTATGCGTATTCTTGCGGCTGTGTTGTTTGTTGTCCTGTCTTCGCCCGGACTGCGGGCGCAGCAGCCGCCCGCGCCCTCTTACCAGCCCGCCTCCGCGCAAAGCCAGGCGCAGTATACATATCAGGAAGACGGCCCCGTGCTGCCCAACGATAATGTGAAACCGCGCCTGCTTGGCGGCATGGATATACAGCAGCGGGTGCCGCAGGATTCCATAGTGGCCTTTTTTCAGGAAATAGACAAGACGGGAGAGACGGTCGCCGCCATATCCGCGCTTGCCGCCAACAAAGATTTCGTGCCCCGGCTGGAGCTTATGAACGCGATATACAATTTCCGGCAACTGGCGCGCGACGTCTTCAATTACAAACTCAAGGACAGGGGGCTGCTGGATTTCCGCCAGAACGCCGACATGCTGTCAAAGGATTTCGACGTGTTGCGCAAAAACGCCCAGCGCGTGGAGGATTCCAAATACCGCGCGCTCATAACCGCGATGTTCGCGCTCAGAAACGCGCCGCGCAACGACGCGATGGCCGCCTCCTACGGCACCCGCGCGCGGGACCTGTTCCGCGCGCGCGCGGAAAGCGCGCAGCAGGCGCTTTCATTGGCCAGGCAGAAACTGGCCTACTCCTCCGGCAAGACCGCGGCGGCCATACGGGAAAATATCACGGAGCTTACCGTGTCGCTGGTGCGCACGGCGGTGGAGGCGTTCAAGGAGGACAGGGGGTTCTATCCCTCCTCCCTGACAAGCCTGTCGCCTGATTACCTCGGAGAGTTGCCGGCGCTGGAAATACCGGGGCACAAGCTGTCCGCCGCGGTGCGCGTCATCACACAGGATAATTACGCCAATCCCGCCGATGCAGTAACCGAAACCGGCGGCTGGGTCTATAACGCCAACACCAAATCCGTGCTGATGGGCACCGTGTTCATAGATTCCGCAAAGCGCGCCGCCTCCGGCAAGCAGTGGTGCGATTTTTAACAAAAACCTCTCAAATACCGCGGGAGCGGCCCTCCCAGTCATAAAACCGGACATCGCCGTCTAAAAACTCGAAAATTCCGGACGGACAGGGCAGCGTGAAATGTCTATATGACCCTCGTATTGCATCAAAATCGGGGGCTTTCCGCATTTTTATGGAGAAAATATTTTTCCCGGCTGCGATGTCATATTTCACGAACTCCGCCGCTTGCTTATCCGTTTCATTCATGAAATACCATATTTGTCCCGCGCGAACGCGCAAAGGGATTCCTCCTCCATCTGTCGGCGGGTTTGTGACGCCGTCCGGCGCGATTGAGTAGCGTTTGTATGCATCTGCCTCTTTATGTGTGAACGAAAAGCCGCCGCCTGGACGCTCGCTTCCCCATAGCAGTTTGACACCTTGCCATATCATGGTTGACGAACCGTCTTCGCGCAGCAATGCCGTGGCCGGCTTGCCGCCGCGACTCTCCAAGCCGATGCCGAATGTCCAGCCGTTCTCCATTCGCATAAATCCGGCGGATTCAAAAAATCCGCACGGTTTGCCGTCGTTCAACCGCCACGTCCGGCTTTTCCCGCCCGGCAGCGCGCCGGAGACGGAACATGTCCTGCCGTCCAGTCGCGGTTGTGGGATAATCCTGTTCCCAACCCACCCGTCCAACCGTTTCCATTGCGGTTTGTCGAACGGCAGAACTGCGGAGAAATCCTCGGATGTTTCACGCGCTTTCCCGGCGGCTCTTTTGACAGATGACTTAGAGACACCCGCCTTAACCAGCGCCATCCCTGTTGCCGTTTTGGCCAGATAATAGTTGTATGAGTAGTATCCGGACAGCGAGGCAATCAGCTTTAGTTTTCCGTCGGGACGTCCGCCGTAAATTTCCGTGTTCGCTCCGGCTGAATACAGCAGCCAAAGCGTGCCGTCGTCCGCGAAAGCATATCTTGTGATGTGGCCCCAGCCGTTTCGCGCTTCAAGCAGCCGGCCCCTGCGCTCCACAAGCAGTGTGCGCGAGCCATCCGGTTTCAGGAAATAAATGCCGCCGAGCGTCCCTCCCGCAAGAGTCCGCGCCGGAACGCCGTCAGCCAATTCGCGCGCCTGCGGCGGCAATCCGTCGTACGGATTTTCCCAAACCGACGCTGAGGGGGGAATCACCGTGTTTTCGAAAGCGCGCACGCCCGCGGACAGCGAGAGCAGCCCGCTTAACGTCGGCAACAACAGGACCAGAACGGCAACGGCAATTCGCGCGGGCGAGAATCCGACAGACCTGCCCATAACGCGGGCAAAATACCATATCCCGGATACCGACCCGGCAAAAGACCCGGCAACCGCCCATATCCAGGCATACGAGGAATAACTCCAGTCATACAGCATTGCGGCCATTGAAAAACCGACGGCGGCGATTGTGCCGGCGTTGAGAATCAATGCCAATGCCGCCGCCGCAACAGCGCCTGTTGCCAGCCAGCCGCTCAAAAAAGCCGATGCAAGCAGCATAAATCCCGCGATGAACGTCTGCCGGAAAAACAACAACGTTTCAACCATGTTTTCCGTATCGGCCATGTCGTGAGAATGATCGCTGGCCCCTATTGAACCGCCCTCTGATAAAAACCAGGCGGCGGCGCACAACCCCACAACAACAAGCAGCAAAAGCATTTGCAATATGCCCGCCGCCGCAAACGCGCCGAATACCCGCTTCTCCGCCGAGACTGGCAGCCCTTCGCTTTCCCGCCATTCGCGCCGGGTAGCGGCGCCTATCGCCCCGCCGAACACAAACGCCGCAAACGGCACGCCGACCGCAAACAGAAACAGCGATACCGCCGCCGGTAAATCTCCGTATTCTTTCGGCGAAATTTTCCCCGCCGCGACAGCGGCAAGCGGCGCCAGCGCGTAAACCGAGGCAAGGCCCCAAAACAGCATTTTGTGCTTGCGCAATTCCAGCTTCACAAGCGCGGCCATTCCGTCAAGACAGATAAAACAGGCGTTTTTCGCAATCATACAATTCACCCCGCCGCCTTAATGTTCACGGAATGCCCGTCCCAGTCGTAGAACCGGACGCCGCCGTTTGAAAACTCAAAAACCCCCGACGGACATGCCTCAAACTCCTTCAACCGGGGCGAAGGCGGCCATACCGTTTCCTTTCCGGCATGCCACCCGTCATGTTTGCGGAATTTGATGGAAAATATCTCTTTTTTCGCCGACAGGTCGTATTTCACAAATCTCGCAGGCGTCTCGCCGGTTTCCTCCGTTACATGCCACACCAATCCGGCGCGGGCGCGCAAAACATCAACAGGATGTAATGTCGTCAGAGGAGGGTTGGCTGTCTCATCCGGGGCGAATGTATAATAGACGCTGTTGCCGGCGGCATGTATCGCGTTTCCTTTTCCGTCCGGCTCCGTCAGTCCCAGCAAGCCAATGCCGCCGCCGGGCAGTTGATGCGGATAGTATGTTCGCCATATCACTGTCGCCGAGCCGTCTTTACGCAATAACGCCGAAGCCGTTTTGCCGTCTTTAGTCAGCACACTGGCGCCGAACAGCCAGCCGTTGTCCGTGTTTATGCGTCCGACGGAGGCGAAAAATTTGCAGGATTTGCCGTCGTTAAGCCGCCAGGTCCGTCTTTTTTCGTTCCGCGAGTCCGATACGGAGCAGGTCTTGACGTCGTATCGTGTGTCCCATTTTGCATAGCCCTGTCGAGCCATGTATTCGTTGACGCCGCCGGCAAACCGCTTCCATTGCGGTTTACCGTCAAAAGGCAGCGCAGCATAAAAGTATTCGTTTTCCTCCGGCCCCGTTCCGGTTTTTTTGCCGGCGGGAACGCGCCGTTTATGCCGCAATAACTCCATGCCTGTATCAGTTCGGACAAGGTTGTAGCTGTTGGGAAAAGATGGCAGCATGGCGGCCAATTTCAGTTCGCCATCCGGACGTCCGCTGTACAATTCGGCGCCGTCCTTGCGGTCAAGCGTCAGCCACAATGTGCCGTCAGCCGAAAAAAGGCATTGCCCCATATAACCCCACCCGCCAACGCCGCCAAGCAACGGGCCTTCGTGTTTTACAAGCAGTATGCGAGAGCCGTCCGGCCTCAGGAAATAAACGTCCTTGCGGGCATCTCCGGCAAGGCCTTGCGCCACTACGCCGTCGGCTTCGCCAATTTCGGTTTTTCCGAGGAAGGGATACGACTCATAAAACCTGGGCATCAGCGCGTTTTTCAAGCCGCGCATCCCGCCCGCCAGCGCAAGCAGCCCGCCCAGCAGCGGCAGAGCCAGAACCAGCGCTGCCCCCGCGGCGCGCGCGGGCGAAAGCCCCGCCGACCTGCCTGAGGTGCGCGCAAAATACCATACTCCCGCCAGTGAAACCGTTGCCGCAATCAACGCCGCCCACACTCCGGCACGGGAATAATACAGACCATCGTTGACGACATTAATCCGGAAGGCGAACAGCACAGCCAGCGCCGCGCCGGAATTCGCAAGCAATGCAAGCGCCGCGCCGACCACGGCGCCGCCGGTAAGCCAGCTCATCAGGAAAGCCGACGGCAACAGCGCAAACGCGGCCAGCGCGGGCGCGGCACCAAGCGGTATCATCCTCAAAAACGGAGACTGCCCCAGACCGCAGTAATAAGCGAAAGCGGCAAATTCCGGACTCCCGATTTTGGCGGCATAACCGCTGGCACAAGCCGCAATCATAACGCACAGCAGGGCAAGAAATATCGCTGCCGCGAAAAGGCCGGCAAACAATCGACTCGTCGGAGCAACGGGCAATGATTCATCTGTCCTCCAGTCACGCCGCGCCGCCGCGCCCATAGCCGGACCTAATACCAACGCGGCAAACGGCACGCCCGCAGCAGCCAGAAGCAATACCGCCGCCGGAGCAGAATCGGCCCATTGTTTCGACAATCTGCCCGCCGCGACAGCGGCAAGCGGCACCAGCGCGTAAGCTGCGGCAAGCCCCCAGAACAGCAGTCTGTGCTTGCGCAATTCCAGCTTCACAAGCGCGCTGATTTCGCGCAGCCGGACAAAAACCGCGTTTAAGGTCATAGAATTTCTCCTTTTACGGAGAGTCCGCTTCCGTTGCCGCCCAGCGACAAAAGCGCGGCCAGAATTTTTGCGAACCCGAGCGGCTCTTCCTGCGCATTTTCCAGAACGCCGCTTTCATGAACCGCTTTTATTGCGGCATCGTCCAACGCGGCGAAAGCCAGAAGCGGCAGCTCGCTTTCAAGCGGAACAAGCAGAGGCGATTGCGGCATTTGCGCGCCCTGCCTTGCCCTGCCGGTTATTCTGCGCGCCGACGCGGACAATCCGTGCGCGTCGTATATGCCGGCAATCCGCCCTCCGGACAAAAGCAGGATATCATCCAGAATTCCCGCCATATCCTCCAGCCGGTGGCTGGCGACAAGTATTGTCTTTCCCTCGGACGAGAGCTCCTCTATAAGCCGGCAGAGCAGTTGCTCCCGCGCAAGGGCGTCAAGCCCGCTGGCAGGCTCGTCCAGAATCAACACATCGGGATTATGCGCGGCGGCGCAAACCCAGGCGATTTTCGCCGTCTCGCCCTTGCTGGCTTTGCCGGCGCGCAGATTCAAGTCAAGACCAAGCCTGCGGGCCAGCGCGGCAGCTTTTTCATGGTTCCACGTCGGATAAAATCTTGAACGGAAGGCGAAAATCTCGCCCGCCGTCATAAACGGCTGGAATGCCGGACGCTCCGGTATATACCCCGCAGCGAGCCGGACCTTACCGCCTGAGTCTGCCTCGACGCCGGAGACTTCCGCGCAGCCCTCGTCCGCCGCCGTGATGCCCAGCAGGATTTTTATAAGGGTTGTCTTCCCCTGCCCGTTCAGCCCCAAAAGCCCCGCCACGCGGCCCGGCTCAATCTCAAAATCAACACCGCGCAGCACGGATTTTCTGCCGAAACTTTTACGCACCCCGGCGGCTTTCACCGCGAAATTATGAGCGGTCATTTCTCCTCCCTGCGGCATTTGGAAATTTCAACGTCTATGTCGGCCCACGAAAGCCCGGCGCGCCTGGCCAATTGAAGCGCTTCGGCGAAACCGGCGGCGGCTTCCTTTATTATGCGCGCGCTTTTGCGCGGCGCCTCCGCCGAGATGAAGGCCCCCTCGCCCCGGCGGGCTTCCAGAATGTTTTCCAGCGTAAGCTCGTGCATCGCGCGCGCAACGGTGTTTGGGTTCACCTTAAGCTCCAGCGCCAGCGCGCGCACGCTGGGCGCCTTGTCGCCGGGGCGCAGCAGCCCGCGCGCGACAAGGCCTTTTACGGCGGATTTTATCTGCTCGTTTATCGGCACGGGCAACGCTGGATCTATTTTAATCATCGCGGCTCCTTGCAGCCTGCCGGAAACCGGGGTTTCCGGCAGGCATCGCCTTTATCCAATCAGTAACGCCAGGCGTTGGCGTAATCCCATGCCGGTTTGACGGTAAGCGCGCAAATCTCCACGGCATAATTTTTCAGCGACACGGACGCCTCCCTGTCTTTCCGCGCGGTGACAGCCGTCGCGGCCTCTACATTGCCGTGAGCGTCATAAACCGTAACATCTATTTTCGCGGAATCCGCGTTTGTAGGGCTTATTCGCATTGATAATTTTCCGTTCGGCAGCTCGACGATGTTTTCCCTGCCTTCCGGGGTCGCTATCTCGCCCTTGGCCTTGTGTCCGCCGGCCACAAGCGAATACTCCAGCGAATAATTCAGCGAGATATCCGCGCCGCCGCCCGCGCCGGCGCGCATGGCGCACAGGCCCGCCGCCAGCAATGCCGCGGCTGCGATTATCGTAACTTTTTTCATGTCCTTTTTTCTCCTTTAGCTTTCCGTTTTGCCTGGCGCCATGTGTACTAGCGTGCCAGTACACTGATATTATAGCAGGTTCGGGAAAGTTGTCAAGCGCTTTGTGAATCTATCGGACACCCGCCCAAATTCATATAATTTCAGAATGATGCGCGCGTTTGTTTTCGCTGCAGCGCTTTTTGTTTTTTCGGAAGGCGCGATGGGGGGGGAATATGAACTGATGAATCCGCCCCCGCCGCCCAATACCCGTTTTGACAACGGCAGACTTTCAGTCAGCTTCGGCCCGTGGGCGACTGTGGGGCGGGACCATGTGCAAACCTCCGCACCGTACAGGCCGTTTTACCAGCCGCCGGCGGAAGGCGGCGGCAGCGCCGGCACCAGCCTGGATTTCAGCGGCATAGACTGCGTGTGGTACATGCTTTCCGCGGAGCTGAAACTCAAGCACGGGTTCTCGCTGGGGGCGGAATACGGCTTTGCCGGGGTGGACGACGGACCGGGATATATTCACGACTGGTACAGCCGCCCCGGCGGGGATTTGTACTTCACCCCCTCGCCGAATCCGACGGTCTGGCACAACCCCGATATGCGCGATTATTCCGCGGTCCGCGCGAAACTGGACGGTTCCTCCAAAATAGCCTCTGCGGCGGTTTATTACCGGCTGCTTTACCATACGGTGGACACTTTCGGCTACAGGCGCGGGCTGGGGACGCTGGACCTGTTTGTGGGATATTCCGGCTACAGCGACTCGCTTCATCTGACCAACGGCAGCCAGCTGCTGTCGGACCAGCCGGACACAAAATCACCGCCTTATAAGCCGCCGACAGAGGTCGGCCCGATATCCGGCATGAACTCGCATTACAATGTCCGCTGGGAAGGCATGAAAATAGGCGCGCGGGAAAGGCTTATAATCCGCCCCAGATGGTCGCTTTACGGCACGATAAGCTGGTGGCCCGGCATGAAATACACCGGGGAAGGCTACTGGAACTGGCGCACCAACGGCGCGCAAAACGTGCTCTATACCGCCGACGGAACGCAGATTGATTATATGGTCTCGCTCTCCTACGCCTATTCCCGGCGGGTAAGTTTTGAGGCGGGCTACAGGGGGATAGAGTGGTACAGCCGCTCCGGCACCGGAACGATACGCAACACGGACGGCACCGTCTACGCCGTAAACGTTGACAGCGCCCAATCCTCGCGGAAAGGCTGGTTCTTTCATATCACGATACGGGGAGGTTGAATGGAAACCGCATATATAACGCGCGAGGGTTATGAAAAACTCCGCAACGAGCTGGACAATCTGCGCAAGGAAAAAGCCGAGCTTTCCGCCGAAATAGGCGAGGCCGCCTCCCAGGGCGATTTGCGCGAAAACGCGGCCTACACCTACGCCAAGGAAAAACAGGCCGTAACCCTGCGCCGCATTGAGGAACTGGAATCCCGGCTGCGCGGCGCACGGCTTATAGACGACGTGAAGGTGGACAAGACCAAAGCCTGCATAGGCGCGACCGTAACCCTGCAAACCCCCGACGGCGCGCAGACGGCCTACACCCTCTCCGGCGCGGACGAGGCGGACCCGGAGCAGGGGAAAATATCGGTCAGTTCTCCGATGGCGCTATCCATACTGGGGCGCAGGGAGGGGGACAAATTCACCGCAACCCTGCCCAAGGGTTCAAGGGAATTCACCGTCGTCAGGATAGAATACCGATGAAGGCGTCCGCCGCGCTTGTTTTCTGCCTGGCCTGCTTCGCCTGCGCACGGCAGAGCGGGGCGGGAGGCACGGACGCGCTGTCCGCGGAAGGCCCGGCTTTCGCCGGCGGAATCATACCGGACGAATACGCCTGTAACGGCGGGAATAAATTCCCGCCGCTGAAACTGGGCGGCATTCCGGCAAAGGCAAAATCACTGGCCGTCATAATGGACGACCCGGATTCTCCGTCCGGCACATGGCTGCATCTGGCGGCGTTCAACATAGCCGTCTCCTCCGCCGTTTTAGAGACAGCCGGCGCACCACAGGGCGCGGTCTACGGCAAGAACGATTTCGGAAACGACCGTTACGACGGCCCCTGCCCTCCGTCGGGGACGCACCGGTATGTTTTCCATGTATGCGCGCTGGACTGCATACTGCTGCTTGAGGCCGGAGCCTCCCGCCGCGACATTGAGTCCGCCATGAAAGGCCATATCCTCGCGCGGGGAACGTTGACGGCAAAATACACAAAAAGATGAGCGACCCGCGTTTTTCCTTCGGACGCAACTGGCTTAACTTCGCCGCAAACGCCGTGGACGATTCCGTCATAGAGGACTCCCGGCGCAGCCTGCTGCGTTTTCTGCCGGCGGAGGATTTCCAGGGCAGAATTTTCGTGGACGCGGGCTGCGGGAGCGGCATATTCTCGCTGGCGGCGCTGCGGCTGGGCGCGGCAAAAGCCGTAAGCTTTGACTATGACGCGCAAAGCGTGGAGGCGGCCACGCTGGTCAGGAGCAGGTTCGGCGCGGATATGGCCGCCCGCTGGGATATTTTCCGGGGCGACATACTCGCGCCCGGCCTCAACATCAAAGGGGATATCGTCTACAGCTGGGGGGTCCTGCACCACACCGGCGGAATGTTCCGCGCGCTTGAAGCGGCGCTGGGCATGTCCAATCCGGGAGGGCGGCTGGCCGTGGCGCTCTACAACAAAACGCCGGCGGCGCCGTTCTGGACCGCCATGAAAAAGTTTTACAATTTCCACCCGGCGGCGCGTCCGTTCATGGAGGCCGCCTGGGGAACCGCCGCCTGCGCGGCTTACGCGGCGCGGCGCGGGACACTGAACCTGCGGCGCGAGCGCGGCATGAATGTCTTCTACGACGCGGTTGACTGGATAGGCGGCTGGCCATACGAATGCGCCTCTTTTGCCGAAATACAATCCTTCATGGAAGCGCGCGGCGCCGTTTTGGAAAAAGAGGTTACCCGGCTTGCAATCCCCTCCGGCAAGGGCCTGCTGGCGAAAATATCCCCTTCCTGCACCGGCTGCAACGAATTTCTGTTCAGACGCTAAAACACCATGCAGGGAGACGGTTGAGAACAATGCCATGTTTATGACGGAGCGTAAAAACATGTGGATGACAGCAATCGCAATTGCTGCTTTCCTCTGTGCGCAACCGCGGACCGTTTGTGGTTCAGAAAACGCCAGCGGCGAAAGGCCATCTGTGCGCATTGACGAAAACAGTGTGCCGCGTTTGCTTGGCGGCCCCAATGCGGAAATTCAAACTGTCCGCGCGGAAGTTGTCTCTAAAAAAGAAGCCGAAGCCGCCGAAGCTGAGCTTCGGGAGTACAGGGAGAAAATCCTTCAATCGCCGTTCGCATTTTACCTGGGAACACTGCCTGCTGTATATATCAAGAGCATGCCTTCTGCCAGTTCGGAAACTATCAGGGGCGGAAAGGTGAGCCATTTCACCGACAGGGAATTAAATCCGCCATTCAAGATAGGTTTGCCTGCCAAGGGATTTGTCAACGGCAAAATAACTTATAAAGGAAAAATGACCGGACTTGCCTGCGTTGATACTAGTGAATTCATGGCCGAGTTTACCCCCAAGCCCAAAGCCGACGGCAGGGGATTTTTCAATAATGAAACACAGTTGTTTGTGCTGTCGCAATCCGCGCCCGCGCTGAAGCAATGGCGGGAACTTTCCTCCGCCGAATGTACTGAAATAACCGGCAGCGAATTGGCGAAACTAAAAAAAGCCGTCATAGAATTTTACAGCGCATCACCGGAAAAAATTGGAGACTTTGACTGGGAAAATGACACGAAACTGACGATGATGGAATACATGCGCAAGAAACTTTCCATCAAAGCATGGCGTTTTCAGGCGAAGGGGGCGGCTCCGCTTGTCGTGCTGAACGGATTTTCCGGCAAGACTCCTTCTTTTATGGCGATAGCCGACGGCGGCAAAATAAACCAATTTTTGTCCCGGCACTCGCTTGAGCAGGCTGTTAACTTCAACGGCTCGCTGGCGTTTATAGTGCGCGGCTGGGAATGGGAATCCGATAATATATGGCAATGCCTTGTTTTTGACTCTCCGGTCGCAAAACCGTTTATCTGTTTTTAACCTGAATGTTTCAGTTGGTTGCGAGGACCGAGGCGAAAAAGCGCAGAATAATGCCGGACAAAATTATCCGCGCGCGCTTCACAGCACGAAAGGATAGTTTTGTGAAGGCAGTATGAAGCGATTTTTCGCCGAATCCCGCAACCAACTGAAACTTTCAGGTTAATTTCACTGTATTGGGAGAACCCGCATTGTTATAGGCTTAAAATCACGAAACCGGAAACAGGCTCAACGACTTTTAACCACGAAACACACGAACCACACGAAACACTGCGATCGCAAAAAAGGAAAAAACACCGACGGAGGAACTTCGCAATGTTTGCTTGCCGTTGTCTTTGTCGTCTTTCGTGTGTTTCGTGGTTAAAATCCCCGGTTTTAGCCGTAAAACGGCTGGTTTAACCTGAAAACTTCAGTTGACTTCTAAAAACAGGGCACGGTTTCGTATCATCTATTTGCCAATGGAGGATAGAAACCGTGCGCATACAAACTACCACATTACAGACCAGCAAGCCAATAACCCTG
>JBAZJT010000029.1 GCA_041651175.1 Elusimicrobiales bacterium
ACCCTTCGTCCGGCAACATCAGCTATTACGCCGACGCGAAGGGCAACACCGCGCATTTTTCGTACGACGGGAACGGCAACCTGTCGCGCATCACCGACGCGGCGGGGCATTCAACCGATATAACCAACAACGCGCGCGGACTGCCGCTGGCGATAACCGGCCCGCTGGGCCATGCTGTAACAATCGGGCGGGACGGCTACGGCAACGCGACATCCGTAACCGACGCGCTGAACCGGGGATCGGCTTTCGCCTATGACATCATAGGCCGCGTAACGCGCATGACCGACCCGGCGGGCAAGGCGGTGGCTTTTACATACAACCCGGACAACACGCCCGGCACGGTTACCGACGCCATCGGCGGCGTAACGCGCTACGGCTACGAGCCGGGCGGTTTTGAGACGGGCGCAAAGCGGCTGACACTGCTGACCGACGCGGCAAACCACGGCACCGCCTTCGCCTACGACGCGCAGGGAAGGCTGGCAACCGTAACCGATCCGTTAAGCCATGCGGCGAGCTACGGCTACGACGCGGCGGGAAGGATCAGCGCGGCGGCCGACGCAAACGGCAACAGTTTCGCATTCGCTTACGATATTCTGGGCCGTCTGACATCCGCCACCGCCCCCGACGGGCAGACAACTTATGCTTACGACCTTGCGGGTAACCTGACAACGGTGGAGGGTCCGCAAACAAAGCTGCAATTCGGCTACGACGCTGCGGGCCGGGTAACAGCAACAAGCGCTCAGGACAAAGCCGCAAACCTGGGCGGCGCGTTCACCTACACATACGACGCCGCCGGGAACCGGCTGGCGATGACGGCCTCCGGCTACACATGGAGCTACAGTTACGACGCGCTGAACCGCCCCGTAACGATAACCGCCCCCGGCGGGACGCAGTTCCAGTTTACCTACGACGCGGCCGGACGGCGCACGCGCATGGACATGGGAACCGCAATCGCTGCGGATTACGTCTACGACGCCGCCAATCAGCTTACCGGAATAACCTACCGCCGGAAAACCGATAACGCGGTAATCGCGCAGGTTGGCTACACATACGACACTGCCGGCAACCGCGCGACCATGGCTGACGATTTCGGTAGCCACAATTTCGGCTACGATGATTTGCACCGCCTGACAAGCGCGGTCCACCCGTCCAGCGGCGCGCTGAGCGTGCAGTCCGAGACCTTCGCCTACGACGCGGTGGGCAACCGCGTGCAGGACGCGGTACGCGCCGGTTACGTCTATGACGCTGCGAACCGACTAAACAGCGATTCGCTCTATACCTACAATTACGACAACAACGGCAACCTGACAACAAAAACGCGCACATCGGACAACGCGCAGACCGCATACATCTACGACGCGCAGAACCGCCTTACGCAAGTAAACCTGCCGTCGGGCTACAGCGAGACGCTCCGTTACGACGCGACAGGCCGGAGAATCGCAAAAACGATAACGCACAACGGCGAGACAATCCGGGCGCAGCACTACATCTACGACGGCGAGGACATCGCATTTGTAACCGACGCCGCCGGCGCGTTGAAAAGCCTGTATACGCACGGCCCCGGCACGGATGAGCCGCTGATGTTGCGCAAGGGAGCAAGCGATTATTATTTGCTGGCGGACGGCCTTGGCAGCATAATCGCCATCGCCGACCAGACGGGGAACATCGCAGAGCGCGTGCAATACCAGGCGTACGGCAAGCCCGTGTTCAGAAACGAGGTAACCGGCAGCACCAGCAGTTGGTCGCAGACGGGCAGCCTATACAGCTACACCGCCCGGGAATGGGACGCCGAAACCGGCCTGTTCTATTACAGAGCAAGATACTACGCCCCCGACACCGGCAGATTCATCCAAAAAGACCCCATAGGCTTCAACGGCGGCGATACTAATTTGTATGCGTATGTTCACAACACCCCCATAAAATCCAAAGATTCGTATGGGTTGACTGACATAGTTTTTAATGCAGGACTTCATTTGCCAGTTATACCCGGACCGGTTGCATTTGGCCCCAATTTTAGTTCGACATATAATTTGAACAAAGAGTCTATTGCAGCAAATCCTGTGGCAACGGAAATTGCGGTTGGTTCTTTTATAGATATGGGTGTAAGTGTAGGATTTGAAAATATAGGAGGGGAGGGGTGCAATGCCGGAATGCTTGCTTTCGGGCTTGGCAGATATGGAGGTGTTCAATTCACGTTGCGTTCAAAACCAGATAAAACGAAGTTTCTATTCAGATATATTTCAGGAATTTCATTTGGTATTGGGCTCGGAGTAGGTTTTCCTGCCCAATATATCAAGCAGTTATGGTAAATCAAGGAGGAGTATAAATGCTGGGTAAACTGATAGAAAATGAAAATTTTATGAGCATTATATTTGGTTACGGTGTAATGATTTATGCCTTGATGTTTAAGGAAGGGCTTTTTAGTGGTAAATTGAATACTAGATTTAGAAAAGTGGTAGCCTTGGAAAAACTATTTTTTGGAACAATAAGCGAATCTGTCATTTCAGAAGCAGATAGCATTTGTTTCAAAATCGCAATTCTTATGTCAATTGCAATAATGCTTAACGGTTTTGTGAGTTTATTTTGGCCTCTCGTGCCAAATATTAGTTTGGCATTTGCGATAGTTGCATTTCCAGGTGTAATGGTGTTTCGAATGGTATACATCCTTTACAGGAAGCAACGTGAACAACTAAGGAAGAATTAAAAGGGGACATTCTAGTGAGACACAGGGTGTTCAATATGTTTGGCTTATTCATCGCGGTACTGTTGACCGCGCCGTATCTTCACGCCCGGATTCTGCCCAAATCCATCACTCCCGAGACGTGCCAGTTGCCTTCCACGGAGGCTCCGTCGGACTGTCCGCGGTGCTACGACGAGGCGTCCGGCGGCGTTTCCGTCAGCGGCGATCCGGCGGTCTATGTCCCCAATTTCGCCGGGCCGGTGGATTTCCGGGTGTTCTACTTCAGCGACAACCAGGACGCCGGCGACATCGGCAGGTCGTGGCGGCATTCGTTTGAATCGTCGGCGCGGGTGTATTCGGCGGCGCGGTTGCTGGCGTCGGCCTCGGTTGCGGGCGGCTGGAGCGACCCGTACTCACCCGGCGCTTTGATGGGCGTCTCCGGCATGGCCATCCCCGCCTCCGACACAGAGACCGTCGCCGTCGTGCGCCCGCCGGACGGGCGGCGGCTGCTGTATTTCCTCAATTCCTCCGGCCAGTGGGTTGCTCCGGCGGGCGAGAGCGCGGTTTTGTCGGTTTCCGGCTCCACCGCGGCGCCGTCGGGGTTTGTGTGGAGCGCGGACGACAGGCTGGTTTATTCCTACGACGGCGCGGGGCGGCTGGTGGAGGGGAGCAGCGTAATCGCAATAGTAGAGGGATTGGCGACATTATGACAAATAGCAGAAAATATACGGCGCTGATAAGCACCGCGGCGACGTTGCTGGTCGGGCCGGTTTTGGTTGCCCGCGCGGCGGAGGTGAAGTATATCTCCTGCGATGAGCTTTCGACGGTTATGTCCGGCGGCGCGGCGACCCCCGTAGTGGCCGATGTGCGTGCGCCGGCGGATTACGGAGCGGGGCATATAAAAGGCGCGGTATCCGCGCCGTTCAACCGAATAACCGCCGCCGGATGGCCGAAAACGGCGGACATTGTTGTTTATTGCGCGGGAGTGGGGTGTCCGCTGAGCGCAAACTGCGCCGCCCTGCTGGAGCGTGCGGGCTACGTGTCGGTCCGCGTACTCAAGGGAGGATATGCCGACTGGAAAGCGCGCGGATATCCTGTCGAAGGGGATAGCGGCGCGGCGGCGCAAAAGGCGGTGTGCGGCGCAATACAGCCTGCGGAGTTGTATGCGATAATCAAATCTTCGCCCGCCGCCGTAACCGTGCTGGATACTCGGCCCGATATAGAATATCGGGCGGGGCATATAGCCGGCGCACGCAACGCGCCGCTTGAGGAGATTTTGAAGGCGTTCCCTGCGGTTCAGCAGGGGAGCGAGATTGTGCTTGCGGACAGGCAGCCGTCGCGGACTCAGCAGGCATGCGAGGCGGCGGCAAAGGCGGGGATTCGGGCGAAGCTGCTTAGCGGCGGCCCTGCGGTGTGGAATGCGCTTGGCTATCCATTAATCACAGGAGCGGGGGATGGAAAATAAAAAATTCTCTATATTAAAGCTGTCTGCATGGCTGGCGCTGTCATGCGCGGCATTGCCGGCGTGGCCGGGAAGCGCTGTGTCCGGGACGGTGTGCGCGGTAGTGAATTTGCAGCTTAACCAGGAGGCCGCGCTGGAACGGGAAGGCTTCATAGCCAAGCTGACGCTGACCAACAGTCTTGGCGATCTGCCGCTGAGCAATCTGCGCATAGATGTCGCCATAACCGATGCGGATGGCAACGCGGCGGACTCGCTGTTTTATTCCCGGGTTACGGATTTGCAGGGAGTGGGCGCGGTGGACGGGACGGGGCTGGTGCAGCCGTCGGCCAGCGCGGCGGTGCAGTGGCTGATAGTGCCTTCGCCAGGGGCGGGCGGCGGGGCGGCAGGCGGGGCAAAATACAATGTAAAGGCGCAGATGACATACAACACCGGCGGCGTCGCGCGGGTTACCACCACTTTCCCGGTTATAATCACGGTCAAGCCGCAGCCGCTTATACGGCTGGAGTATGTGCTTCCGTTCGAGGTATTCGGCGACGAACCGCTGACGCCGGAGGTCGCCGAATCCACAGTTCCGTTCTATCTGGGGGTGCGGGCGGTGAACGCGGGGTCCGGCACGGCGGTGAATTTCAGCATAGATTCGGCGCAGCCGGTCATAATGGATTCCAAGCAGGGACTGCCGGTGAATTTCATGATTGCAAATGCCTGGCTGCCCGGCGGCCAGCCGGCGGACAAGACGCTCAAAATCAACTTCGGCAATATCGCGCCGAATGTCAGCGCAATGGCGGCGTGGAGCATGGTCGCCTCCCTTTCCGGCAGGTTCACCAGTTTCGGCGCAAGCTTCACACACAGCGCCGCGCTGGGTGGGGCGCTGACCTCGCTGATAGACAGCGCCAGCACCTACACGCTTATCAAGGACGTTCTCGCAGACATGCCGGGGCGGGATTCGCAATTTGATTTTCTGATAAACAAAACAACGCCGCGCGAACAGATGGAAATTCTGCTTGCCTCCGGCCAGGATATCCAACCGGAATATGTGATGGAATCGGACCGCGCAGGCCTTTCGCCCGTGACCAACGTGCCGGCGCATCTGAACGGGACGCTTTCCGGTTCCAATGCGGTGCTGCATCTGGTCTATGACGCCGGCGTTTCAACCGGCGTCTGGATTCACGCATCGGTGCCGGCGCCGGCGGGCGGGCAGGCCGATATAGCCTCCGCCATGCGCGCAAACGGAAGCGTGATCAATCCCCGCGACATATGGGTAAGCAGGCATTTTGACAAGGCCTCGCTCTCGTATGTTTACCGGCTGCATATACTGGATTATGTGACGGAAGCCGCCCCGGATTATGCAATAACCTTCAATGCTTCTTTGCTGGATATGCCGCCTTCCGCAGTGGCGGATTTGTCGGCGGATGTGTCCGCCGGGGGCGTTGCGTTGCGCTGGACGGCTTCCGGCGAGGACGGTGCTGCCGGCGCCATTTACAACGGGAAAATAGCGGTGTTCCGCTCCACTGACACGGCGGCGGCGCCGCAGGCCGGCGCGGCGAACGTGGTTATATCCACCACGGTTCAGCCCGGCGCAGCGCAGTATTACGTTTTGGGCGATTTGCTGGGCAATGCCACCCACCAGGCGCAGGTGTGGATGGCCGATGCGAGAGGCAATTACTCCGGTCCGTCCAACAAGGCGGTGTTTTTTACATATGCAAGGCAGCCGTCCGGTGTTGCGGTTTCGTCGGTTGCCGCCACGGGGTTTTTGCTGGAATGGATAAACAGCGCCAATTTGCCGGGCGCGCAATACAGGGTAAAAGTTTCCTCGCAAGCGGGCGATGCGGGGTCGGAAAGCGGCTTTGCGGCCGATATAACTTCGTACACCTGCTCCGGCCTTGCGCCGGATGTTGATTACACGGCGTCGATACAGCCGCGGGATTTGGAAGGCCGCCTGTCGCCTTATTCCGACGCGGCGCATGTAACCACGTTGGCGAATGCTCCGGCTGCGGCGGACGCGCCGATTATAAAGGTGGCGACCGGTTCCGTCGCAATAGCATGGAATGCAAACGGCAATCCGGCCCGGACTTTGTACCTTGTGCAGGCATCCACGACGCCGGATTTCTCCGGGATAGCGGCTTCGGCGTCAGTGAGCGGCTCCTCTGAGGCGCTGGACAATCTCCTGCCGGACAGGATGTATACGGCAAGAGCCGCGGCCATAAACGGCGCAGGAATGCGCAGCGCTTTCGCCACGATTGGCTCCACTGTCACCCTGGCCGCAATGCCGGCTTCGGCTTTGTTTACGGGTGTTTCCAGTGTTACGGCTTCGGTTTCATGGGACTCCGGCGGCAATCCGTACGATACCTTGTATCATCTGGATATTTCCACTTCGCCGGATTTCCTGCCGGTTGCCGGTTCGTCCGATGTTCTGCATGAAGGATTTACGTTTGCGGGTCTGGCGCCCGCCACCACTTATTTCGCACGGGTGAGGGCGGCAAACCGCGCCGGAGTTCCGACGGATTTTGCCGCCGCCATTTCAACAGTAACAGGCAAATCTTACGGTATGACCATAGCTTCGTTCTCGCCGCAATCGGGACCTATAGGGACGGTGTTTACTCTGGCGGGCGGCGGGTTTGGGGCGTATAACGGGTCAAAGACGGTTGTTCTGATAGGCGGGGCGACGGCGCAGCTTTCTTTATGGAACGGGACGACGATACAGGGGACCATTCCCGGCGCGCTTGCGGCGGGGACTTATACCGTGGTCGCCCAGCGGATTTACACCAGCAGCGCGGATGTTTCCAATGCGGTGTCGTTCACCGTTACCACGCCTTCCGTGTACGGGGTGTCGCCGTCGTCGGGACCGATAGGGCAGACTTTTGTTCTGGCCGGCGCGGAATTCGGGCAGTATGCCGGTTCGCTGACGCGCGTTTTGATTGGCGGGGCCACATGCCCGCTTTCTTTGTGGAACGGGACCACCGTGCAGGGGACCATTCCGGGCGCGCTTTCCGCGGGGACTTATCCGGTTGTGCTGGAGCGGCGCACTTCGGACGGCGGGAGCGTGGTTGCCGGCACGGTCGCCTTCACTGTTGTTGCGCCGCGGCTTGATTCGGTGTCGCCCTCTTCGGGGCCGATAGGGATGCCGTTTACGATATCCGGTTCCGGGTTCGGCAGCTATGCGGGCAGCTATACCCGCGTGCTGGTGGGCGGGACCACCGCCGCGCTGTCTTTGTGGAACGACGGGAAGATACAGGGCCGCATTCCGGGGACGCTTGCCGCCGGAAGCTATGCGGTGGCGGTGGAGCGCGCCGCGTCCGACGGCGGACTGGTGCGCTCGTCCACCGCGTCGTTTACGGTAACCGAGCCTGCCATCACGGGGCTTGCGCCGGACAACGGGCCGATAGGCACGGCATTCACGCTGACCGGCCATGATTTCGGGCCTTATGCGGGCGCGAACACTCAGGTGCGCGTCGGCGATAAACTGGCTCCGCTTTCGCTGTGGAACGGGACGACGGTGCAGGGAACCATCCCCGGGCTTGAAGCGGGGCAGTATCCGGTCGTCATAGAAATCGCCAGCGGTGGCGGACTGGTGGCGACCAACACCTATTATTTCACGGTTACCACGCCGGCGGTGGCCGGGATAACGCCCTCCACCGCGCCGATAGGGCAGACATTTATCATAACGGGCAGCGGTTTCGGCGCATATGCGGGAAGTTATACCCGCGTGCTGATAGGCGGCGTAACGGCGCAGCTTTCGCTGTGGAACGGCACGACGATACAAGGCACAATTCCCGGAGCGCTGGCTTCCGGCGCCCGGAGCGTGGTGGTTGAACGCGCGGTTGCGGACGGCATGGTTGCGCGCGCTGTTGCGCCGTCAATAACGGTAGCCGGATTGGAAGTGTATTCGCTGACGCCCTCCACCGCGCCGATAGGACAGCCGTTTACGATTACCGGCGGCAATTTCGGCAGCTACAGCGGCAGCTACACAACGGTGCTGATAGGCGGCGTAACGGCCCAGCTTTCGCTCTGGAACGGCACGACGATACAGGGCGTCATACCCAATATCGCCGCCGGCGCTCAGCCGGTGGTTGTCAGCCGGCGTACCGCCGACGGCGGGCTTGCGGCGTCGGCCACGATGTATCTCAATATCGTCGCGCCGGTCGCATATTCGGTGACGCCGTCCAGCGGTCCCATCGGCCAGCCGTTTACGATTACCGGCGACAATTTCGGCAGCTACAGCGGCAGCTACACGACGGTGCTGATAGGCGGCGTTACCGC
This sequence comes from Elusimicrobiales bacterium, assembly GCA_041651175.1. Classification (NCBI taxonomy): domain Bacteria; kingdom Pseudomonadati; phylum Elusimicrobiota; class Elusimicrobia; order Elusimicrobiales; species Elusimicrobiales bacterium. Next base: position 8,400 of record JBAZJT010000029.1, read on the forward strand.
GCAGCTTTCATTATGGAACAGCACGACGATACAGGGAACCGTTCCCGGCGCGCTGTATTCCGGGAGCTATCCGGTCGTCGTGCGGCGGACAACGTCCGACGGCGGCGTGGCGGAATCCGCGCCGCTGAGCTTTGCGGTGGCCGGCATCAATGTAAGCACGCTGACGCCGGTCGCCGGGCCGATAGGCAGCGTGTTCACCATAGTCGGCGAGAATTTCGGTTCGTATAACGGCGCGAATACCCGCGTGCTGATAGGCGGGACGACATGCCCGCTCTCGCTCTGGAACGGGACGACGATACAAGGCACTGTTCCCGGACTGTTGCCCGCCGGGCCGCAGCCGGTGGTTGTGGAACGCGCGTCCGGCGGCTATGTCATCCGCAGCGCGACGTCGTATTTTGAAATCACCGTGCCGACGCTGCAAAGCGTCTCGCCCTCCACGGGGCCGATAGGGATGCCGTTCACGCTTGTCGGCGCGAATTTCGGAGCATATAACGGCTCCAACACGCGCGTAAAAATCGGAGGCGTTGTCGCGCCGCTGAGCCTCTGGAACGGGACGACGATTCAGGGCACGGTTCCCGGCAGCCTCGCCGCGGGCGATTACGAGCTTGTGGTGGAGCGTGCCGCATCAGGCGGCGGGTTGCAGGCGTCGGCCACCGCATATTTCGGCGTAATTCTGCCGCAGTTGAATTCCGTGTCGCCGTCCACCGCGCCGGTTGGCGCGCCGTTTGTGCTGACGGGTTCGGGCTTTGGCAATTACTCCGGCGCGAATACGGCGGTGCTGATAAACGGCGCGACACAGCCGCTAAGCCTGTGGACGGATACAAAAATCCAGGGTTCGCTGACTTATTTCACGACGGGGCAGTACCCGGTCGCGGTGAAGCGGCTGGCGTCAGGCGGTGCGGCGCAATCGCAGGAATTGTCCATAGGCGTCATATCGCCAACGATAACCGCGCTGACGCTGGCCACAAACGGCAGCGGCACATCGTTTGTGCTGACGGGAACCGGCTTCGGCCCCTACAACGGCGCGCAAATCAACGGCAAGCCCGCCACCCGCGTAATGCTGGACGCGACAACTGTCTGTTCGCTAAGCGCGTGGACGGATGTTCAGATACGCGGCATTATCCCCGACAGCGCGGCGACCGGCTCGCATATGCTGACGGCGGTGCGCGAGGTTTCGGGCGGATTGCAAAGCTCAAACGGCGCAAGCTACGGTTCGGGAGGGGTTATCATACTCTCCGGCGCGGCAAAAGGCGGAACGCGCGGCGCGGTGGCGGTTTCATACGCCGGCGCCGCTGACCCGAACGCCGGGCTGCCGCTGCCCGCGGAATGGGGCGGGCGGGTGGAATCGTCCAACCGCGCGGCGGTAGACATTGCGCCCGGCGCTATGGCGGAGGATGCATTCATCACAATCGCCACCGCCGCCGTAACGGAAGAAATATCGCGGCAAATGATGCAAAGCGAAGCCAGGGCGCTGATAATGCCGGTCGGCCCGGCGCTGAACTTCGGGCCGGAGGGCATGAAGCTCGCCTCGCCCGCCGCATTGACCGTGCCGTTTGACCGGACGCAAATCCCCTACGGCAAGACGGAGCGCGACCTCGCGCTGTATAACTGGGATGAGGGTTCCGGCTCGTGGATTCTGTCCGAGGCCGAACTTAAAAACGGCAGGCTTGAGGCGAAAACAAGCCATCTCTCGCTGTATCAGCCGATGGTGCAGGGCGTCAACCCGCTGGCCAGCAACGCATTCGCGTTCCGGCAGTTTTATGTGTATCCCAACCCCGCCAAGAACGGCAACACGCCGAAACTGCATCTTGAATGCGGCGTGGGCGACGGCGCGGACATTCGCATCTACGACGTGTCCGGACAGTTGCGCCACAGCGGCCACATGGACGGCGGGCCGAATGTGCTTTTGCCGGAATACGCATACGAGTACGAGTGGAACATGTCCGGCGCGGGCTCCGGCGTGTACACGGCGGTGATTGAAGCGCACAAAGCCGGCGAGACCGTCAAAGCCAAAAAGAAGTTCGCGATAGTGAGGTAACTGTATGCGCAAATTATCAATAGCACTGATGGTTGCCTCCGCGCTCTCGCAGGCGGCGCATGCCGGCACGGCTGGCTCCGCGTTTCTGAAAATCGCCCCAGGCGCGCGCGAGCAGGGCATGGCCGGCGCGGCGACCGCTGTCGCCGGCGGTGCGACGGCGATGTACATCAACCCGGCGGGCATGGCCGGGACCGGCGCGGAGCTTTCCGCCTCGCATGTGGAGCTTGCCCAGGAAAACAAGCTGGAAAATATCGTGCTCGCTCACGACGCTTTCGGCGGAAGACTGGCGTATGGGCTCACATACGTGCATTACGGCGACCTTGAGGGCCGGGACACATCTGGCAACCTGACATCAAATTTCACCGCCTACGACGGCGCGCTGCAACTCGCATACGCGAAAGCATTCGGGAACCTGTCGCTCGGCGCGGCGGTAAAAGCGGTTCGCAACAAGATAGAGGATGAATCCGGCACCGGCGCGGGATTGGACGCGGGCGCGATTTATGATTTCAAAGCATTCAAGCTCGGCGCGGCAATCACCAATATCGGCAAATCGGGAAAGCTTGGCGGCATGGACGAGGACCTGCCGACAACCGCCGCAATCGGCGCATCAACGCTGATAAAATCCGTCCTGATAGCCGCCGACTGCAAGCGCAACATCCCAGAAAACCGCACCATCATCGCCGCCGGTGCGGAAGCGGCCCTAATTGCCGCATTCACGCTCCGCGCAGGCTATCAGAAAGACGCGACGAACACGAACATCCCGTCGGACAACATGAATGGCCTAAACGCGGGTTTCGGTCTCGCAATCGGCAAGCTGACGGTTGATTACGCCTACAGCTCGCAGGGCGAACTCGGCAACAACCACAGATTCACGCTGACCGCGAAATTTTAAGCATTCTGCCACGCGAACTTTTGATATCCGTTGAGCTATTGACTTCTGTATACGTAATGTCCCAAGCGATTGTCCGCAGTAGAAACCTACGAATGCGACTGCACCCGTTTCGGCCCGCCAGAAGAACGCAAGGTCATGGCGCTCGCATGGCTGGGCCCCGCCCAGCAGGAGATGTTTTGAAGTATCTCCCGCATTCTTTAAGCTGCAATTATTAAGCTGAAGTTCACGTCAAAGCCGCCTATTTTTATTACAATTGGGTAGAGGATATTTATGGCAACTGACACCAAGTCTGAACCGTTTGAGAAAGAGCTTTTCAAAATGGCGGATAAGCTCCGCAAAAATATGGACGCCGCCGAGTATAAGCATATTGTGCTTGGCCTTATCTTTTTGAAATATATTTCTGATTCGTTCGAGGAACTTTACGGCAAAATAAAAACCGGCAAGGGCGAATTTGCGGACGCAAACCCTGAGGACAAGGATGAATATCAGGCGGAAAATGTCTTTTTTGTCCCGCAAATAGCGCGGTGGTCATATCTTCATGCCCATGCCAAGCTCCCATCCATCGGCAAAGATGTTGACAACGCGATGGAAGCGATAGAAAAGGAAAACCCCACGCTCAAAGGTATTCTGCCTAAGGTTTACGCCCGACCCAATCTGGACAAAGCCGCGCTTGGCGGGCTGATTGACCTTGTCGGCAATATTGCAATAGGAGATGAAGCCGCCAAGAGTAAAGACATTCTGGGCCGCGTGTATGAGTATTTCCTTGGCGAGTTCGCCAACGCCGAAGGCAAAAAAGGCGGCCAGTTCTACACACCAGAGTCCATAGTCCGCGTCATGGTGGAGATGATAGAGCCATACAAGGGTCGCGTGTTTGACCCCTGCTGCGGCAGCGGCGGAATGTTTGTAATGAGCGAAAAGTTTATTGAAAACCATAAAGGTAAACACGACGACATCTCCATTTACGGGCAAGAAAGCAATCAAACAACCTACCGCCTCTGCCGCATGAACCTTGCCATTCGCGGGATTGACGGCTCGCAGGTTAAATGGAACACCGAAGGCTCGTTCTTGAACGACCAGCACAAAGACCTTAAAGCTGATTTTATCCTTGCCAACCCGCCGTTTAACGACAGCGACTGGTCCGGCCAGCTTTTGCAAAAGGACTCGCGCTGGCAATATGGCCTGCCCCCTGCCTCAAATGCCAACTATGCGTGGCTCCAGCACATGATTTACCACCTTTCCCCACGCGGCGTTATGGCTTGCGTGCTGGCTAACGGCTCGCTTTCCAGCCAGACCAGCGGCGAGGGCGAAATAAGAAAGGCGCTTGTAACTAACGAGCTTGTGGACTGCATAGTGGCCCTGCCAAAGCAGCTTTTTTATAACACCGGCATTCCGGCGTGCATCTGGTTCATCTCCCGCAAGCGTACCGGCAACGGCGACCGCAAACGCACCGGTGAAGTGCTGTTTATCGACGCCAGCGAAGTTGGTTACATGAAAGACCGCACCCACCGGGGCTTCCGCGAGGAAGATATAGCTACGATAGCCGGAACCTACCATGAATGGCGCAAGCGCAACAGCAAATATAAAGACATCAAAGGCTTCTGCAAATCCGCCACGCTTGCCGATATCGAAAAGCATAGTTTTGTCCTGACCCCGGGCCGCTATGTCGGCATCGAGGACGAAGTGGACGACGGCATCCCGTTTGAAACCAAAATCGCCACGCTTACAAAGAAGCTTTCCGAGCAGATGTCGCAGGAAAAAAAGCTGAACGATGAGATAAAAAAACAGCTTTCCAGTATTGGCATCAAGCTGGATTAAGAAGCCGTTCGCAACTACCGAGGAAAACTCGGCGGTTCAATTTAAGGATATCACAATTCGTGATATTCAAAAGAGGTAGTCCATGAACAGTTCAATTAATATTTTCGAGCAAATCAAGAAAATAAACGAATACGGGCAGGAGTTTTGGAGCGCGCGCGATTTATGCAAACTGCTAGGTTATACGGAATACGGCAAATTTTTGCCAGCAATCGAACGCGCCAAAGAGGCCTGCACCAATAGCGGGCAGAATGTTACGCATCATTTCGCCGAGGTGGGCGAAATGATAACCATCGCGACGGGCACGCCGCAGGAAGCGCACCGCGAAATTAAAAACTACAACCTCTCCCGCTATGCCTGCTACCTTATCGCCCAGAACGGCGACCCGCGCAAGGAAGAGATAGCCCTTGCCCAAACTTACTTTGCGATTCAAACACGACGGCAGGAAATGCACGAATTGCAAATAGAAGACAGCAAGCGCGTCCTCCTGCGTGACGAGATGAAGGAGCATAACAAAAACCTCGCCAAAGCCGCAAAGAATGCGGGAGTAAGCAATTATGCCAATTTTCAGGATTATGGCTATATGGGCCTTTATGGCGGTCTGCGGCAAAAAGATATCCACTCGCGCAAAAAGCTCACTCCGAAGGAAGCAATACTCGACCACATGGGCAGCGAAGAATTGGCCGCTAATCTTTTCCGCGCAACGCAAACCGAAGCCAAATTGAGAAGGGAAAACATTTCCGGCCAAGCCAAAGCCATCAACGCGCATTACGATGTTGGCAAGAAGGTCCGCCAGACTATCAAAGATTTGGGCGGCACCATGCCAGAACGCTTGCCCACCCCTGACAACATCAAGGAATCAAAAAAACGCCTGAAACAGTCCGCCAAAAAAGCGTTGCCAGAAAAAGAGCAATAATGCCAAAGCAAGAACGAAAAATTCCAAAAGGCTGGAAAGAAACGACACTGGGGGCGGTGGCGGAGGTCCAGACTGGTCCGTTCGGAAGCCAATTGCATAATGAAGACTATGTCAGCGATGGTATACCTATTATTACGGTGGAAAATCTGATTAACAATTCTATTACGCACACAGCAGATACTCCAATGGTTTCTGTTGATGATAACGCTAGATTGAAAAAATACTCTTTAAAAAAAGGGGACCTCGTTTTTAGCCGGGTAGGTTCTGTCGATAGATGTGGATATGTATCCGCAAAAGAAGATGGTTGGATGTTTTCGGGGCGGTTACTCAGGGTTCGATCATCGGCTTCTTTGCATGACCGCTATACTTTTTATTGGATGACACAAGAGGCTATTAAGGAATTTGTACGCAAAGTTGCCGTTGGTGCGACAATGCCTTCTATAAACACCGAATTGCTTTCACGGGTACCAATTGTTGTCCCACCACTTCCAGAACAGCGGGCGATTGCGGGGGTGTTGTCTTCGCTGGATGACAAGATAGAGCTTTTGCGCGATCAAAACAAAACGCTGGAAGCCATGGTCGCCACTATTTGGCAAAAGATGTTTGTGGGAGATGTAAACCCAAAATGGAAAGAAGGCTCTCTTTTAGATTTGATTGTATTGACTGGCGGTGGCACCCCAAAAACAGATGTTTTGGAATATTGGAATGGAAGCGTTCCTTGGCTTTCGGCAAAGGATATTACCGCAAATCATAAAAACTTCATTTTTCACACAGAAAAAACCATATCAGATTTAGGTTTGGCAAATTGCTCTGCAAAATTATTGCCAAAATATTCAACGGTCATCTCGGCGCGTGGTACGGTGGGCAATTATTGCATTCTATCGTCCCCCATGGCATCCAGCCAATCAAACTACGGTATATTGCCCCTGAGTAGCAACTGCTATTTTTTTACCTACTTTTTGATTGCATTTGTCGTGGCAGAACTGAAATCTGCCGCCTACGGGAGCATTTTTGACACGATAACGACAGAAACATTCCACGCGCATAAAGTACGAATACCAACAAAAGACCAAATAATTTACTTTGAAAAAATCGCAACCCCATTTCTTGAATCCATGCACAACAACACAGCCCAAATCCAAACCCTTTCCACCCTACGCGACACGCTTTTACCCAAACTCATGAAAGGCGAATTGCGAGTTAGCAATGCAAAGTAATAGCTTTAGAAAAAATGAAACGCCATTAAGCAAACATGAACGGAACAAGAAAGTTTTAACTCCACCGTTGCTTAAAATTCCGAAATTAAAAATTAATTCATGGCGCAATGACCGTTTGCCGGAAATGCTTTGGGCTGTTCTTGTGATAGGAAATATTCAAAGAACAGATGCTTTGGAGTTTTTTCGATATATTGCAAAGTTCGTGGATAAACATCCAGATTGTTTTGATGTCAGCATTACAGGTATTGCACAGTTACCGAGTGATAAACGAAGATTATTTATAAAGCACTTTACCAGTTATTCATCTGTGATAAATGACATATTGCGTCCAATGCTATTATTCCCACAGTTGCCCGGTTTTGCTGATTGGAAAAAAGTTTTGCCTGAACCAATACCCGACAAGGACTGGAAACAGTTGGGAATGGGCGTTGCGTTAGCATCGGCTCATCAGACTCAAGAAGCGACGGATTGTAGGTGGATAAGGTTTTTGTGTATGGTCTTTGGCGGAAAAATGCGTTTTCATAAAGATATGGCTGGTAGAGTAGAGGAACTCCTGAAATACCCTAATTTAGGAGACATGACCAGTGTTCGGCCATTTATTAGAAGCACAGAAGCCACCCTGGAAGCAAATTCCCATAACACCTTTATTTGGGCGCCATACTTCTGGGATTATTGTTTTGAACACACACAGCATGGTAAAGATGTTGATTTATTCAAAAAAATTGAAGACCGCAAAAAACACCTTTTCACTGATTATGAACATACGAAAAACAATTACTTCGAGGAAAACGAACTCTTACGGAGAAAGTTGTTTGAACATTTCCTCAAGACTAAGAAATCTTCAGTGCTCGATGCCAGACATGACGCTGCTTTCGGATTATCATTATATGCATTGTCTATGTTTAGCGAAATTGTTTGTTATGGTGCAAACTCCGGCATTCTCGGTCGCCTCGGATTACGTGCGCTTGTTGAGGTATACATAACTTTCGCATATTTACTCAAAAACGAAAAGGACAAGCCGGATATATGGGGAGTTTATAGGGCACATGGCTATGGACAAGCCAAGTTGGTTCATTTGACAGCAAAAGAACTGAAAACAACAATGAACTCCATTGAATTGGATGTGATGGAATACATTGCAGGTGAAGATTTTTTTGGTGAATTTGTCCCAATAAATCTCGGACATTGGGATTCGGGCGATTTGCGCCAAATGGCGGAAGAAGCTGGACTTAAAGATGTGTATCGTAAATATTATGCCTACACTTCCGGTTTTATTCATGGCAATTGGGCGGCTGTACGAGAATCCCAGTACCAAACATGCATGAATCCAACTCATCGGCTTCATTGTATCCCTCATGGGGAATTAAGTTTTTTGCCAAGTGTAACTAATGATGCGGTAGAAATAGTAAACAGCGTTTTTGCATGTCTTTCACTCGCGTATCCTGATATAAGCGTTCGGATAAAAACGTATGACCAGCATATTTGAATCCGACATCGAGAAATTGGTTATTGAGTTCCTGCAAAATCAGGGGTTTGAGTATCTTGCGCCGGAGAAGCAGGAGAAAGAACGCGCCGGGCTTGGCGAAGTTGTCCTCAAGAACCGGCTGCAAGAAGCAATTGACAGGCTTAATCATTCCCTTTCCGAAGAAGCCAAAGAACAGGCGCTACGGCAAGCATTGAACCTGCCCAGCCAGAATTTGATTGATAATAACGAAGCGTTCCACCGGATGCTTACCGAGGGCATAGAGGTTGAGGTAATGGGCGCGGACGGAATCAAGGGCGAAAAAGTCCAGTTGGTTGATTTTTCCACACCGGAGAATAACGAGTTTTTGGTTTGCAATCAGTTCACCGTCACGGAAAACAATATAACCAAACGGCCTGATGTGGTGCTGTTTGTTAACGGCATGCCGCTGTTTGTTATTGAGCTTAAAAATGCCGCGGACGAAAACGCCACCGTCGCAAAGGCGTTTACACAGCTTCAAAATTACAAGGCTGCCATACCATCGCTTTTCTATTACAACGCCGCGCTGGCGGCTTCCGACGGACTGGACGCTAAAGCCGGGACCATATCATCAGACTTCTCGCGGTTCATGGCATGGAAAACCAGCGACGGCATCAAAGAGGACAGGAAAACAGTCCCGCAAATTGAAACTCTAATCAAAGGCATGTTCAGCAAGCGGGTTTTGCTGGACCTTATCCGCCATTTTACCGTGTTTGAAAAAACCAGAAAGGACGACCCCACCACGGGGCTGGCTTCGGTTGTCGTCGTCAAAAAAATTGCCGCGTATCATCAGTATTACGCCGTCAACAAAGCCGTCGCGGAGACTTTGAAAGCCACCGCCGAGCATGGCAACCGCAGGGCCGGGGTGGTCTGGCACACGCAGGGAAGCGGGAAATCGCTTTCAATGGTGTTCTACGCCGGAAAGACGGTGCTGCAACTGGATAACCCGACAATCGTGGTTCTCACCGACCGCAACGATTTGGACGACCAGCTTTTTGACACATTCGCGGGCTGCAAGCAGCTTTTGCGCCAAGACCCGGTGCAATCCCAAAGCCGGGAGCATTTGAAAGAGCTTCTGCATGTTGCAGGCGGCGGGATTGTGTTTACCACCATTCAAAAGTTTTTCCCGGAAGGCGAGGCGGCGGTTTTTGACATGCTCTCCGACCGGAAAAATATTGTTGTCATAGCCGACGAGGCGCACCGCAGCCAGTACGGCTTTGGCGCAAAGACGGTTTATGAAAAGGACGGCTCCGGCGCGCGCACGACTTACGGCTTTGCCAAGTATATGCGGGACGCTTTGCCTCATGCCTCGTTTATCGGATTCACCGGCACGCCGATAGAGAAAGAGGACGCGAACACACGCGCTGTTTTCGGCGATTATGTATCCGTGTATGATATTTCGCGGGCGGTGGAAGACGGCGCAACGGTTAAAATCTATTATGAATCGCGTCTTGCCAAAGTGCATTTGAAACCGGAGCAAGCCGCCACGTTGGATGCGGATGTGGCGACAGTTACCGAAGGCGAGGAAACTACCGCCACCGACCGCGCCAAGGCCAAATGGGCGCAGCTGGAAGCGATTGTGGGACATCAAGACCGGCTGCGTGTGCTTGCGGCGGACATGGTGGATCATTTTGAGAAGCGGCGAAATGCAATGGACGGCAAGGGTATGATTGTCTGCATGAGCCGCAGGATTGCCGTTGAGCTTTACGAGCAGATTATCAAACTGCGGCCCGACTGGCAGGATAAGGACTTAAAGAAGGGCTCAATAAAAGTTGTGATGACATCTTCCTCGTCCGACCCGGAAAGCTGGCAAAAACACAGCACCACCAAACAGGACCGCAAAGCTATCAGTGAACGGTTCAAAAATGTAAACGATGAGCTGAAGCTGGTTATTGTGCGCGATATGTGGCTGACCGGTTTTGATGTGCCTTGTCTGCATACCATGTATCTGGACAAGCCAATGCGCGGGCATACCCTGATGCAGGCCATAGCGCGCGTAAACCGCGTTTTCAAGGATAAGCCCGGCGGTTTGATTGTGGATTATATCGGCATAGCTACTGATCTTAAATCCGCGCTGAGCAACTACACGGAGAATGGCGGCAAGGGCAAGCCAACACTTGACCAGGAAGAAGCGGTAAAAGTCCTGCTTGAGAAAATGGAAATAGTCGAGCAGATGTATGATGGGTTCGACTACCGGAAATACTTTTCCGCCGACACGCGCCAGAAATTGCAGGTTATCCTTGAGGCACAGGAGCATATACTTGGGCTTAAGGACGGCAAGAACAGGTATATAAAGCAGGTGGTGCTTCTGTCGCAATCATTTGCGCTCTCCGTTCCCCATAAAAAAGCACTGGAGATTGCCGACGATGTGGGCTTTTTCCAAGCGGTAAAAGCCCGGCTGACGAAATTTGAACCCGCAGGAACTGGCAAGACGGACGTTGAAATTGAGACGGCTATACGGCAAATTGTGGACAAAGCCGTGGTTTCGGAAGGGATTATTGACGTGTTCGACGCGGCGGGCATCAAGAAGCCGGATATCTCCATTTTGTCCGATGAGTTCCTGGCTGAAATACGGGCGATGGAGCATAAAAATCTGGCTCTGGAATTGCTCAAAAAACTGCTGAACGATGCTGTGCGCGCGCGCATGAAAAAGAACCTGACGCAGAGCAAGAAATTTTCCGAGATGCTGGAAAATGCCATCAGGAAATACCAGAACAATTTGCTCACCACGGCACAGGTCATAGAGGAGTTGATTACCATTGCGCGGGATGTGCGCGAATCGGACAAGCGCGGCGACGCGCTCAATCTCTCTGAACAGGAAGTGGCGTTTTACGACGCACTGGCTGACAACAAAAGCGCAAAACAGGTGCTGGGTGATAAAAAGTTGGCGATAATAGCTGTCGAGGTGCTGAAAAGCGTCAGAGGCAATGCGACAATAGACTGGACGCTGAAAGACAGCGTGCGTGCCCGCCTCCGCCGCGACGTCAAACGGATTCTCAACCGATACGGTTATCCTCCAGACGAGCAACTCGCCGCCACCGATAACGTCCTAAAGCAGGCCGAAATCATGGCGGATGAACTAGGCGAACAGATGAAGGATTTTATTTGATTTTTAGCGGAAGCATTACGCATGAACACAGAGAAAGAAAATAGTCATCGCCCACCCATGCGCCAGATGGACTGGTTTTTGAACTATTGTATGAGCTTTGCCTGCACGATAGCGCATGCATGTTCATTGCTTGATTTTAGGCTACCCGAGTATATTCGTGGCATCTCAGAGATAGCAAAACCGTCAAAACTAAACCCTGACTTTGAACAAGCCCTTGAACGCGAGCTTGGGGATGCCAGCCAGGATACCGATATAGAAACTCCTATTATTTTTGTATTGGGTGAATGGGGCTCTGGCAAAACATTTCAACTGCTTAGTTATCGGAACAAATCTGCAAAGAATGGTGTTAATATTGAGTATTGCTCATTTTGGGGTGTGCATACTGTTCAAGAAGCTCTACTGCATACGATTCCACCCCGAAAACGATTATCCGCCTTCGTACTACTGCTGGCACTCTTACTTGCGAGTTATCTGTCTGGCATAACTCAAGCACTTTTGAGTTCCAATCTGACAATTTTGTCAATTGCGCTTACTTTGTTTTTTGCCATATTATTAATTTCAGCTCGGTGGAAAATTATTTATACGGTAATGGCAATGTTTACGACAAAATTAGATGTCGTCGGGCAACAGCGCATTGTTGTTTTAGACGACCTTGAGCGTAGCGGTCTCAATCAAAGCGAACAATGGCGATTGTTGTTGAGCCTATGGAAATGTAATACCCAATACATTATCCCCATCGGTTACGGTATGGGCCAATCCGATTATGAATGGCGTGATATGGCAGCAAAACTCCATGGGAAGGTTATTGAATTGCCTGTTTCCAACGCCGCGAAATTTGAGCTTTTGAAAAAAGAAGGGCCTAAATTTTTATATAGATATGAAGGCTGGATAGATTATTTAACGCCAAGGGATATTATAGCCATCGTTCAACGGTGGTATGAATTTCAAGATGGTTGGCAAATTCCTCTACTGCCTGAGATTTTAGCCATAAAACTTATCCGAGATAAACTTTTTGACAAACTTGGAATATCTATGGAAAGACGAGAAACAATATCCGCAGCATCTTACGGATTTGATATTCGTCTTGGTGGACCTGATTTTACCACAACTGAAAAGCATCACTTCAACACTGCCTCTGTGGCATTGTTTTCCAGTCTAGGTGATGATGTGAGGAAAGAAATATCTGTTTGCTTGGCTCAAGCCAACTTGGCACAAATTCTTATATGGTGTAAGCCAGAAGAGGCTGTTAAATTGCTACAAAATCACCAACTCCCAAGGGGATAGAACTATGAAATTCAAATCAAAGAATTTAGTCTGCCAGTATTTGGAAAACGTGTCCCGGCGGAAAGTGTTGGAGGAATTTTTATGAACTTTCAAGTTTACGATAACCATTCATGAATATGCCAAATCCATCAGAAGCCATAACACTAGAAAAAGATTTTACCGCTCTTGTGTGTTTCGCCGCCCACGCCCGCATAAACAAGCTTTCCCAATCCATCCTCTCCAAAGCCTTCCGAGGGGAACTTTCTGTATGACAGATATATTAGAGTTACCACCCCCACCGCAAGATCTAATTGACAAAGCAAAAGGGGATAAATTTGTTGTTTTTTTTGGAGCTGGTGTTTCTAGACTCGTTGGGTATCCGACATGGCAAGGCTGGGCATTGAAATGCCTGGATAAAATCTGGAACTATACGCAAGAGAAGAGGTTGCCTGTAATCACTTACTACCAATATGAGCGCCTTAAGTACTTCAAACCACGGCAGCTTTTATCTATTTGCATGTCATTATGTAGAACGCACAAGCTATCGTTACATCCAGTGGAAGTTTTTCAGCCAGATACAGCTAAGTGTCAACATGTCTACGACTTCCTTGTGGCTTTGAAAGCTATTTATGTGACGACTAATTATTGACTGTAAAGTTGCAGGCAAATTTGACCCGGAAGTTGCAGTGAATTTTGACCCTCCCGAACCCAAAAGTTACCCTGTCTGGGAAAATGCTAATTTCGGACAGGAGGGAGGGGATGATGAGCGTCAAACA
>JBAZJT010000030.1 GCA_041651175.1 Elusimicrobiales bacterium
TGACGACGGCGCTGCAACGCGCGGGCTGAGAAAAACGAAAAATTGGCGGGACAGGCGAAAGCCGAGGTGCAAAGCCCCGGTCTTTTTTATGCCCAATCATTCGCCAAAAGTTTTTCAGTGGACCCTAAATTAGCAATGCGAATTTGAGAGTTGTGCGCACAGCGCGCGCTGTGTGTATAACCGACGGAACAAGCCGCGGATTTGGCGATTCGAATTCGGGAGCTATATTTTTCTTGAGTCGTAGGCCCAGTGCAGAAGGGCTTGTCTCTGACGGGGGCGGCAGAATATGTTGCCCCGCTCGCAGTTTTTCCTGACTTGCGCGATATGGCGCGTCATGGCCTTCCAGCGCGCAATCTGGCGGTCATCCTCGCCTTCAAGCCTGCGGCCCATGTAATAACGGCAATACCACTGGAACCAGCCGCGCGGATCGTGTTTTTCGTTAATCCAGCCGTTGGCACGCCATACGGAAAGCGGCTGGCTGGCGTTTACCCCGAAAAAATTCAGCTTCGGCAAATGCCGTTTTATTTCCGGCGGGGCGAATTTAGCGCCGGCAAACCATTCCCGCGGGAACTCCGCCGCGCAGTCGCGCATATAAACCCCGCCGAATATGCCAAGCGCAAGCATTTCGCCGGGTGTCAGCTCCGGCCTGAAATCCGGGCGGAAATTGCGGCCGGCAGGCTCGGAAAGCTCATAGACATAGCCTTTCTGCATTTTGTCGCTGACGATTATTTTCTTATGCCGGATAGCCATATTCCTTTCCAACTAATCTGTGAAAATCTGTGATCCGGCTGTGGATACCCTGCCGTTGAATTATACGGGTAAATCTCCCGCCGGGAATAACTTAACCTGAAAGTTTCAGTTGGTGCGAGGACCGAGGCGAAAAAGCGCGAGATAATGCCGAACAAAATTATCCGCGCGTGCTTCACAGCACGAAAGGATAATTTTGTGAAGGCAGTATGAAGCGATTTTTCGCCGAATCCCGCAATCCAACTGAAACATTCAGGTTTATGCGCTACCGCTGGAAGCGGCCATGCTGCTTCCGAGGCGGCTGACGATGCCCCCCGCCGCCCAGCACCTGCCTTTGCCCGCCGATGGAGCGAATCTCCAGCCGGCCAGCCGGCGGCTGGCCCGCTTTTACGGGCGGCTTCTCCTGCGAATGGCGGTTGCCGCGGTTTGCCGCGAAATCCGCATGCCTGCGGCCTCTTTCACGGGCGGCATTATTCCGGGACGGCTTGAAATGCTTCCCGCCCGCATGCTGCGGCTGCTGCTGCGGATGGCGCTGAAGCTGATGCGCGGGAATGTCCGGATTTGTGGAGATTGGCAGCGTCGCGCGTATCAACCGCTCTATCGCGCGGACATCCGCCCCCTGGTCCGGGGCGGCAAAGGAAATGGCATGTCCGGGATGGCCCGCCCTTCCCGTGCGCCCGATGCGGTGCACATAGTTTTCGGTGTCGTCCGGCAGGTCGTAATTCACCACCAGTTCTATGCCTGTCACGTCTATCCCGCGGGCCGCGATATCGGTGGCCACAAGCACGCGGTATTTTCCGGTCTTGAACCCCTCAAGGGCTTCCTTGCGCTGGG
This sequence comes from Elusimicrobiales bacterium, assembly GCA_041651175.1. Classification (NCBI taxonomy): domain Bacteria; kingdom Pseudomonadati; phylum Elusimicrobiota; class Elusimicrobia; order Elusimicrobiales; species Elusimicrobiales bacterium. Next base: position 1,582 of record JBAZJT010000030.1, read on the forward strand.
ACAGGGACCGGTTGGAATGTATCTCCGCCGCGCTGCAGCCGAAGTTGTTAATCGCCCTGGCGATGGATTTGGCGTTGTGCTTGGTGCGCGCAAACAGCAGCACGCTGCCGCCGTATTGGTCCAGCAGTTTGCAGAGCAGGTTGAATTTGTCCGGCTTGGCCACCACAAAAAGCTCCTGCGCCACCGTCTCGGCGGCGGTTCCCTGCCGCGCCACCTCAACCCGCACGGGCAGTTGCATATAGGCCCTGGCGATATTCATAATCGTTTCCGGCATCGTAGCCGAAAAAAGCATGGTGTGCCGCTGCTTGGGAACGGATTGCAATATGCGCTTTATCTGGGGCGCGAACCCCATGTCCAGCATACGGTCGGCTTCATCAAGCACAAGCATTTTCACGGTATCAAGCCGTATGGCGTGCTGGGCTATATGGTCCAGAAGCCGGCCCGGAGTGGCGACTATGACATTGGGATTGCGGCGCAGCGCGCTCTTTTGCCGCCCGATGGGTTCGCCGCCTATAAGAACGGCGGTGCGGATGCCGCCGCACGCGGTGAATTTCTCAAAAACGCTGTTGACCTGGATTGCCAGTTCCCGGGTCGGCACCAGCACCAGGCCGCGCCCCTGCCCGGACATAATCACCTGAAGCATCGGCACCGCGAAAGCGATTGTTTTTCCCGTTCCGGTCTGCGCGATGCCCACAAGGTCCTTGCCGCTGCAGGCGACGGGAATGGCCTGCTGCTGAATCGGCGTCGGGACGCGGAATCCCATCGCGTCAAGCGTGCTTAACAGTTTGGGCGCTATGCCGAGGTTGTAAAAATCCGGTGTATTCTTTTCGGGTGTGGTCATGGTATATTCTACATTTTATGAAGCCGCAAAAGGCCCTGTGTTGCCCTCGCCGCCGGCGGCAGGCTTGCCCCTGCCCCTATCGGCTCAAAAAACCGGGTGATGCCGCAGCTATTGCGAAACCGGCGCTATAAATATATTATGGAAACATGCCAATCGGCAGGCGTCTTATGTCGGGCAAAAGCAAAAAAAAGCGCGCGCTTTCAGCCGTAAAGCCAGCGGCAAAAGCTGCCGGCAGCAGCCGCGCGGTTGCCGCGCCGGAAGGAACGGCCCCAGACTCTATATTATTCCGCAAAATGGTTTCGGACACAGACAATGACACTCTGTTGTTCGCCGATGAATCCTGCGCCGTGATTTTCGCCCCCCCCTCCATGCGTTCGCTTACGGGAAAATCCGCATCTTCGTATGCTGGAACGGACTTGAGGGACCATTGCCATCCCCGCGATATCCGGCTGCTTGAGAAATCTCTGTCCGCGCTTATTGCCCGCCCGGGCAAGCCCGCCTCGGTCATACTACGGCTGGCCTGCGCCGGCGGGGGCTGGCTGCGCTGCAAAATGCGCGGTTTCAACTTTCTGGGAGACAATCCCGCCGGCTGCCTTGTGTTCCGCCTGCAGCCCGCCGGAATATCCTGCGCGCTTAACTGCCGCAACGTCTCCGAACCGCTTATGAGCGAGGCCGTCATTGTGGACGGCTCCGGGAAAATCCTTTATATGAACGAGGCCGCCGCCGCCCCCATGGGCGGCAGGCCCGAAAATTTTGCAGGCAAAACCCTGCGCGAAGTTTATCCGGCGGAATACGCCGCCGATTATACGGCAAGGGCGGCGCAGGTGCTGAGCTCCGGCAAAAGCATGGTCTGTGCGCCGGTAGTGCCGGTGGGCAGCTGCCGGCTGCGCTTTATGCTTGATTTCCAGCCGGTGCGCGAGGACTCCGGCGCGGTAAAATCCGTGCTTATAATGAACACCGATATCACCGGCATAGAAATCTCCGGCGAGGATATTCTGAAACCGGATGTCTTCTTTCCCAGGGTTATCACAAACCGCCCGGGCATGTTCAAGACGCGCTCCGGCAGGCTGGTGGAGGTAAATCACGCGCTGGTCAATCTGCTGGGCTATGACAGCGCCAGGGAACTGGCCGCCGCCGCGCCGCGATTCCCGGCCTCCATAACCGCGCGGCGGCATCTGCCCCCGCGCGGGCGCGCGGAAAGTTTCATGCGCACGGAGATAATATCCAAGGCGGGGGAGCATATCCCCGTCCTGCTGCGGATAATTCCGGCCTCCGCGCCCGGCGACGCGGAAGGGATAATAGAGGACCTGCGCGGTCATTCCCTGATATGGAGAAAACCGTGATTTCTCTTTTCGCCGCGCTGCTGTCCGCCGCAGGCGCGTGCGCGCAGCCGGCACAACGCATAGTTTCGCTTTTGCCGTCGGATACCGAAATACTGTTCGCGCTGCAGGCCCAAAAAGTGGTGGCCGTGTCCGATTTCTGCGACTATCCGTGCAACGCCGCCAAACTGCCGAAAGCGGGAGACTATTACAACCCCAATATAGAGAAAATCGTCGCGCTCAAGCCGGACATGGTGTTTACCGGCCCCTGGAAAAACAACGCCGCCCAGCGGCTGCGCAATGCCGGGATAAAAGTCGTGGAGATACCCGAATCGCGCAGCATAGCCGACATTTATTCCGCCATAACCGCCATAGGCGGCGAAACCGGACGCAGCCGCCAGGCGCAGGAACTGGTGAAGGGGCTTTCCGCCAAAATCGGCGCCCTGGCCGCTAAAAACGCCGCGCTAAAGCGCAAGCCGCGCGTTTATGTGGAGCTTGATTCGCCGCACTGGACCGCGGGCGGCGGCTCGTACCTTAACGACATGATAGAGAAAGCCGGCGGCGCAAACATTTTTTCCGACCTGCCGGAAAGCTACGCGCGCGTGGCATGGGAAACCGTGGCCGCCAGAAACCCGGAGATAATAATCTCGCTCTCCGCCGCAAAAACAGATTTCGTTTCGCTGCCGGGCGCGGCGGGGATAGCCGCCGTGAAAAACAAGCGCATCGTTTCCGACCTGGACCGCAATCTGCTGACCCGCCCCTCGCCCCGCGTGTACCAGGCGCTGCGGGCCCTGTCAAAAGCCCTTCATGGCAAATAAAAACAGCCTCCTTCCGTGGCTGCTGCCGCCGGCGGTGGCGGCGCTGGCCGCGGCGGCTGTTTTCATAGGTCCGGTGTCCAACCCGGACGCGCAAATACTGCTTGCGATACGGCTGCCGCGGGTGCTGGCCGGCCTGATAGCGGGAGCCGCGCTGGCTGGCGCGGGCGCGCTGATGCAGGGCGTCATGCGCAACCCGCTGGCGGACCCTTATATACTGGGAACCTCCTCCGGCGCGGCGCTGGGCGCGGTATGCGCGCTGGTCATGGGGGCTGGTTACGGCTCGCCCGCGTTTTACGCGGCGGCGGCGCTGGGCGGCTTCGCGGCGACGGCGGCGGCATATCTGCTGGCGCGCGGCCCGGGGCGGACGCCCACGGTGAACCTGCTGCTTTCGGGAGTGGTGGTAAGCAGCTTCTGCGGCGCGGCCATACTGCTTTTTTTCTCGCTGCGCAGGAGCGAGTCGTTTTCCGCGCTGATGTTTATGATGGGCAGCATAACCGAAACCACGCCGGCGGTGCTGGCCACTGCCGCCGCGCTGTTTGCGGCGGGGGCGGCGGGGGCGCTGCTTATGTCGCGCCGCATAGATATTATGAGCATGGGGCCGGAAAAGGCACAGTCGCTGGGCGTAAACACGGAGCGGCTGAAGCTTTCGGCCATAATAGCCGGCAGCCTGATGTGCGCCGCCGCCGTGGGGCTTTCGGGCACGGTCGGTTTTGCGGGGCTGATAGTGCCGCACGCCGCCCGGCTGATTGCCGGGCCGTCGCAGCGGCGCATGACGGCGGCCTCGCTTTTCATCGGGGCCGGTTTTCTTGTGGTGATGGACTCGCTGGCGCGCTCGCTTGCCGCGCCGAGGGAACTGCCCGTGGGCGCGCTTACCGCGATGACGGGCGCGCCGTTTTTCCTGTGGCTGCTGAACCGCCGGGGGAACCATGTCTGACGGCGGTCTGAAGGCGGACAATATCTGCTTTTCCAGAGGAAATTTCAGCCTTGAAAACATCTCGCTTGAGACGCGCTGCGGCGAGTTTCTTGGCATAGCCGGCCCCAACGGCTGCGGGAAAACCACGCTCTTGAATATTCTGTCCGGCCTTTTGCCGGCGCAACGCGGCGCAGTGAGTATTTGCGGGGAAGAAATCCTTGCAGCCGCGCCGGAGCGGCGCGCCGCGCTGTGCGCTTTCCTGCCCGCAGAAATATCCGCCTCCGCCGATTTCACCGCGCGCGAAACCGCCGTTATGGGACGCTCGCCCGCGCTGGCCTGGTGGCGGGACTATTCCGCGGAGGATTACGGCGCGGTATCCGCCGCGCTGAAATCCGTCGGGCTGGACGCGGCGGCTGACAAGCCGGTGAATTTCCTCTCAACCGGGGAGCGGCGCAAGGTTTTCATCGCCCAGACCCTCTGCCAGGCCGCGCCGGTTTTGATTCTGGACGAGCCGACCGCCCATCTTGATTTGAAATGCCAGCTTGAGATATTCGGCCTGCTGCGCGAGACGGCAAAAAAACAGAACCGCGCCGTTATAGCGGTATCGCACGACATTTCCATGCTGCTGCGGTTTTGCGACACGGTGCTGCTTCTCAAACACGGCAGGCGGGCGGCGTACGGACCGCCGGAAAAGGCTGTGGACGCTTCCGCCATGCGCGAAGTCTACGGCGTAGACGCCGAGATATGCCGGGACGGAGCAGGCTCGCTCCACCTACTCGCAAAAAACCCTGTTTATTATTATTGAGCCTTTTAGTAAGAAAAAGAGAGACCGGCAAAACCTCTGTGTCCGAACTGATTGAACCGCAGCAGGGTTTCCCCGTAGCCATACCAATACTGCAGATAAAGCGCGAAATTCATATCCGGAATCTGCTGCCGGAACTCTAATTCGCAGGAAGGCTTATCCGTGTCGCGGAATATCGGCGTTTTTATATCCAATTGGTGGTTTTTCAAACTCCCCCCCCAGAGGAAGTTCCTGACGCTTACCCCGATTTCCCCATGACCCATGTAGTCCAGAAATGTGTCGTTGCTGCCTATGGATTGAAGATAGGCATCCTGATCGGAATAACCCGATGCGCGCCAGAGCTTGATATATAATAACGCCTTGTCTGCCAGGAGGGAATTTGTTATTTCCAGTTTTTCCGCCGAATCCAGACCGAAACTTATTCGCACATATTGCCTGTTCCAGCTTCGTGACTGGACGCCTGCGAGACCGTTGGATTCATGCTCCATGGGACTTATAACTATGTGGCGCAGCTTAAGCCGGCCGATAATAACAGCGTTGAGCGGATATTCTAAAAAAAATTCCGGATTATAATTGCTTTCCTCAAAAGGCATTGAGTTCTGCCCCACATTCCAGAGCGACTTCTGCGTATAAGCGACATAGGCGGGGAAAAGGTCGCTTTTGAAGACATATAAATTCGGTTCCAGTATCTTAAACTTCATGCTTATCTGGAACTTGACCTGCGCGTTGCCGTCGCCGGGCCAATGATTTATGGAAAAATAATTCACCTTATGCGCGGAGAGTGACCTGTCCGTTGTATTTTCGAAGCGGGTGTCCTGAGATAAATCCTGTTGCTGCGCGGTAAGCGGAGTTTCCGGGGAATTATCAGCGCCCCGCAGTGGACGTTTCGCATCAGTCTGCTGAACCGCCTCCGCAGGAGTATCTCGCGCGAGAAGCTCGCCCGCGTCGCTATGGCCGGCTAAAAAGGCCCCGGCGATAAATGTGGTAATTAATCTTCTCACAATAACTTGCCAATACCCCGGCTGGATTGCCAAATTTGCCGGCACATACCGGACGCGGCAAATAGTTCTTCGTGAAAAGTATACACTATCCGGTGTCTGTTATGGGGATTATCATGGCCCGGCCAGCGTTTGCAGCATCCGTTATCAGTGAAAAATGCTAGGCTTGTGCTGGAAGTTGTTTGGTAAACAATGCAAAGGAGCGATATGAAAAAAATAATGGCAGCGGCGGTAGTTCTGCTGGCAGGCGCATCCGCGTCTTTCGCGGGCGACTCCAGTTTCGGAAAGTTATCGTTGTTTGACGAAATAGCTTATCCCAACGTCAAAACGGTAAACGGCGTTGAGCTGGGGCTTATCTACTCAAAAACCCCGCAAATCAGAGGTCTTCAGTGGAACTTCATTTATAACAAGTCCGAGGACCTCATGGGTGTGCAGATGGCCTTCGTAAACTCTACCGACACCGCGGCCGGCCTGCAGGATGGCGTGGTCAACATAACCAGGGATATGAAGGGCGTGCAATTCGGGTTTGTCAATTACGCCGAGAAATTTAGCGGCTTTCAGCTCGCCCTGGTCAACTACACCGTCGTTATGGAAAAAGGCCTGCAGATAGGCCTTGTCAACATAATCAAAAACTCCAAACTGCCGGTAATGGTTATAGTCAACGCGAGGTTCTAAACCTCAATAAAAGGTTGTGTTTAACTCCCCCGGCCTGCGGCTGGGGGAGTTTTTCTTTGAGGAGCCTGTTGCGAAACGCCTGAACATTCCCCCAATATTGATTCCCCTGCCGCCCGCGCATAAAATATAGGGTCTTCTCCCAAACGAGTGGGTGATTTCGGGTAATTTCATATCGGTTTGAGCATGCAGGTCAGCACTTTCAGCCTCAAGTATTCCTCATCTCGTAACCCGTAACTGCGTCTCTGAATGACGCGAATCTTGTTGTTCAATCCTTCCACGAAACCCAGCGCCACTTTGTTCTCCGGCTTGCAGTACGCCGCAATCCCGTCCCAATGCCGGTCTATCATCGCGGCGAACTTCTCGTATGGCTTGAGCCGCTGCCATTTCAACGACGCGCGCCAGTTCTCGAAAAACCGCCACACCCAGCCTTCACGCTCATAGTCCCACATCTGCTCGAACGATTCGCGTAAAATATACGCCGTGTTCAACCGGTTGTTGGCTTTCAACAGCAATCGCAAGCTGCGGCGGCCCTGCGTCGTCAGATTCTCGCGGTGGGAAAGCAACGTGTACCGCTGTCCCTTGATGAAACGCCGCGCCGGCCCCGTCTGCCGCGCATATTCCGCCTTGCGCACCTTGTCCAACGCCTCGCCCAAATGCCGCAGCACATGGAACTTGTCGAACAGTATCGCAGCTTGCGGCGCGTGGTTGGTCGTCGAAACGCGGAACGGTTTCCACATGTCCATGACCGCCAAACGTATGCGCTTGCTTTTATTCGGGCCGAGCATGTTGTAAAACCCGTCCATGCTTTCCTCAGACCGGTCCGCGCCACCGAACCATATCGGAATGCGCCGCTCCAAATCGCTTACCACGATGCGGTAAGTGTGGCCTTTGCGGATGGACAACTCGTCTATGCCTATCACCCGGGGCCTTGGTTTTCCCTTGCGACGCAATTGCTCGCTCATGTATTGCTTGTCGAGTTCCTTGACCGTTTTCCAGTCAACACGGGTTTCCTCGGTAACGGCTTTTATCGACATTTCGCGGCAACGTTCGCCAACGAAAAAAGCGAAGCGTTTGGTGAAAAAGCGGCTGTCCGCCAGCCAGTTCAGCTTTTCCTGCCTGAGGTTGCCGCACTTACTGCACTTCACGCGCCGGACTTCCACGGCAAGATAAATGCGGAACTCGCCGCAGGGTAAATCGCGCACCTCGCGGGTTTTACGGTCGTACCAAGTGTAATGGACCGAGCCGCAGCAACCGCAAACCGTTTTTTTCCCCGGCGGCGCAGTGTGATGACACGCGCTTTGCGGTCGCCGAACACGCCGCGCCTATGCTGACATATCGCGAAATACCTACTATAGGTATAGGATGTCTGCTTGCACCAGTTAACAATGACGATTCGTGCTGGCAGCATACTTAGGAGACAATCATAAGAAAAACGTTTCTGGCGGTTGCAACCTGTAGCGCGCTGGCAGCTTCCGCTGTCGCGAACGACAGCCTGATGCCCATGGTGAAAAAATACCTTGCGGACGGGCCGAAAGTTCCCGCCGCACAAGCCGCAACGTACAAATATGTGCCCCCTCCGGGCGCCCATATACTGACGGAAGCGGGATATTCTTCTTACCAAACAGCGCTGGAGGATTTCAATCTCTACCTAGACATACTGCGCGCATATAATGTGGAAGTGCTGAATTCGCCGGACAGCGGCGTTTACGAGGACACAGTGCACCACGGCACTGTCACGTCTTATGGCTTCAGAATAGACTACAAGGGCGAGGAAGTGAGCGTGCGCACTTTTGCCACCTATAACATGCCGCGTTCCAGCGCTGAAAAAGCATTGAGTGTGGCCGCGGAAAACGAAGTGCCGCTAAAATACTCTAACCTTCCTCAAGAGGATTCTTATCCTTATGGAACCTTCTTTCTGGGCCATGTAGTTTCCGAGTCCAGACGCTATTATATGGACTCCCGTTCGGAGACTATGTTTGCCACTAGGCAAGAAGCGGAATCGTGGGTTAAAAAAACCGTTGCCGAACTCACGAAAAAAGGCAGGATAGTGCTTTGCAAGAATATAAGGCGCCTGCCAGAGAACATGGTCGTAAACGAGAAGTATGACGCCCTTGTCGTATATATAGTCAAGCCATAACGGAATAACCGACGGTTTGGAAACGGCGGCTTGATGCATGCAAGCCGCCGTTTGCTTCATAAGGATACCGCCATGCAAGACCTGCAGCGCAATCTCCGGGACGATGGCTCATTTCACCTTCTGGTCAGAACTCCCCAGTAGCCGTTGCAGCTCCGCCATCTCCTCGCCCATTTTGCGGATGCGCTCAAAATCCGAATAAACCGCCGGGTCTGCCATGGCCATGGCAAGTTCCTCCATGCGGCTGAAGGCGGCCTCGCGCTCCTTTGCCAGCCGGGCCGCCTCTTTTTCCGAGGCGCGGATGGCGGCGCGCTCCCTTTTGCGATCCTCGTATCCGAGCACAGCCTGCCGGGGCGGGGTTTGCGTTTCCTCCCCGGAGGAGGCGCGACGCGAGGCGAAATACTCGTAGCCGCCGGGATAAAAGGCAATTCTCCCCCCCTCCACATGCGCGATGCCGTTGGCTACGGAATTGAGAAAATAAACATCGTGGCTTATGCAGCAGAGCGCGCCCTCGTAATCGGCCAGCGCGCGAGAGAGCGCCTCCACCCCTGAAATATCCAGATGCGTGGTAGGCTCGTCCAGCAGCAGCACATTGGGCGGGTCCAGCAGCAGCTTCACAAGAGCCAGCCTGCTTTTTTCACCGCCGCTGAGATACCTGACTTTTTTATAAACCGCATCGCCGGAAAACAGGAAAGAGCCCAGCACGGTCCTGACCAGCCGCTCCGGGTTATGGCGGGGACAGTCCATCGCCTCGTCCAGGACGGAGCGTTCCGGCTCCAGCATGTCCATCCGGCGCTGCGAATAGTAGCCGGTTTTCACGTTAAGCCCGGTTTCCAGCGAGCCGCCGTCCGGGGGGATTACGCCCGCCAGCAATTTAAGCAGCGTGGACTTTCCCGCGCCGTTTTTGCCGACCAGCGCGATTTTCTGGCCGCGCTCCAGCAGGAAATCAAGCCCCTCGTAAACTTTGTTGCCGCCATAGGATTTGCCGGCATTTTTAAGCTCCAGCGCCTTCAGCCCGCAGCGCGACGGCTGGGGAAAGGCTATCTTGACGGCCCGGAGGCTGGGAGGAGGCTCTATAAGCTCCATCTTCTCCATCTGCTTTAGCACGCTCTGCGCCCGGCCCGCCGTGGACATTCTGGCGCGGTTGCGGTCCACAAATTCCTGCATGCGCTTAAGCTCGTTCTGCTGGCGCTGATAGCTGGCCTCCAGGCGCAGGCGCGAAGCCTCGTATTCCTCCACGAAATGCCGGTAGCCGCCGTGATAGATTTTAAGCGCGCCGTGCTCCAGGCTTATGATGGCGGATGTTGTTTTGTCTATAAAATCGCGGTCATGCGAAATCAGCAGCAGCGCGCCCTTGTAGGAGGCCAGCCATCTCTCAAGCCACAGAAGGGATTCCAGGTCCAGATGATTGGTGGGCTCGTCCAGCAGCAGCGCGTCGGGCGACTGGACCAGCAGCCGCGCAATGGCCACGCGCATGTTCCAGCCGCCGGAAAGCTCGCTTACCGGCCTTGAAAAATCCGGTATGCCAAAGCCAAGCCCCGCCAGTATCTCCTTGGCGCGGGCCTCGTCGGCGCCGGAGGGCGAGTCCAGACAGGAAAGCGCCTCCTCCAGCACCGTCGCCCCGGAGGAAGGCGCGCTCTCCTGCGGCAGGTAGCCGCAAACCACGCCTTTTCTGAACTGGATGGAGCCGCTGTCCGGCTCCTCCATGCCCAGAAGCATTTTAAGAAAAGTGGACTTGCCGGAACCGTTGGGCCCGACTATGGCGAACCTGTCGCCGCCGTTTATCTGGACAGAGCCGTTTTTTATCAGCGTCTGCTCGCCGAAAGCCTTGCAAATACCGCGTGCGGATATCATCGTGTGTGCAAGCAGGGGGCTCAGCGCTCCAGGTACTCGTCGCCGGCGTAGATAAGCTTGCTGCCCTCGCTGTCAAATTTGAATTTCATCTCTCCGTAGCCGGCCAGCGCGGCGCGCAGCCGGGACTGGTTTTCCGGCAGACAGCAGAACAGCATGAACCCGCCGCCGCCCGCGCCCAGCAGTTTTCCCCCCTCCGCGCCGGCGCGCAGGCCTTTTTCGTAAAGCCCGTCTATGGCGGGGTTTGTGATGCCGCCGGCCAGCCCGCGCTTGAGCTGCCAGTTCTCGTTGAGTATTTTCCCGAAGGCGCGCAAATCCCCGGCGTAAAGCGCATCCCGCGTTTTCCAGACCAGTTCCACCATCTTTGCCAGCGCATCCGTTTTATCGGGCGAGGAAATCGCGCTTTTCTGCTCGGACAGGATGGCGGAGGCGCTGCGCTGCGCGCCGGTATAAAACATCAGCAGGCTGCCCTGAAAAGCTTTGTAGACCGCCTTGGGCAGATGAATAGGCTCCACCACGGTTTCGCCGGAAGTCAGGAACCGTATGATATTGAGTCCGCCGAAGGCGCAGGCGTACTGGTCCTGGCGGCCTATAGGCTCTTTGAGCCGGTTGATTTCAATATCGCAGGCCTCGCTCGCCAGACGGTCCTTGGTGACAAACGCGCCGTTGCGGGCATAGAGGTTATGCAGCAGCCCCACCGTGAAAGCCGACGAGGAGCCAAGCCCCGTACCCGCCGGCACATCGGCGTTGGAGCTTATTTCCAGCCCGCCCTTTATGCCGAACTGCTCCAGCGCCTGGCGCACTATCGGATGCTCAAGCCGAGAAGTGTCGGAGACTATTTCCGTCCTGCTGTATTTGACGCATATCTGCCCCGTCTCGAAAAAAGGATGGGTGGACAGATACATGTACTTGTTCACCGACGCGCTTAAAACCGCGCCGTCGCGGCGGCTGTAGAACTCCTCCATGTCGGAGCCGCCGCCAACGAAGCTTATTCTCAGCGGGGTTTTGGTGATTATCATATCACGAGACGCGCACCTTCTTGCCCACGAAAATCATCTTTTCCTGGAGAATTATGTTCTCCACCTGGTGGGACAGCGGCGACTCCGAATGCGGCCTTATGGAAAAATTGCCGTTCGTCCACGAGACGTACTCCACGTCAAAGGTGTCTATCCAGTCAAAACGCTGCCCGTTGGCCTCTTCCACCACCCACACCACCGAATTTTCCCACGGCACCGCGGCGGCGTCGCGCGAAGACTTGATTTGAGGAAACTTATCCCACAATGTTGCCATACAACCTCCGTAAATGACGGCGGCCTGTACCCCGAATTCTGTCTGCCCGGGTTTTAACCGGGGAGAGGGCCATTAGTCTAGGCGACCTACTTTGCGCTGCCCGCCTTGCGGCGGGCGGGCGGGCGACCCATGCGCTGCTTTGGTCTTGCTCCGGACGGGGCTTGCAATGCCGCGGGCGTCGCCGCCCGCGCGGTGCGCTCTTGCCGCACCTTTTCACCCTTGCCGCCTTGCGGCGGCGGTATGTTTTCTGTTGCGCTGTCCGTCCCGCGGGGTTATGGCCCCGAAGGCCTCGCCTTTCGGCGAGCGTCCTGCCCTTGGAGTTCGGAAGTTCCTCCCCGCATTTCTGCGGAGCGGCCCTCCGGCCGCCGAAATCAGAATAAATCTCCCTGTGTGAAAGCCGGCGGCAGCGTCATCGGCGCGGCTTTGGTTTTTATGGCGGCGTCCAGCGTTTTGTTGACCAGCGCGTCCGCCGCCTTGTTCTGCTCGCGCGGGACATGCGCCAGACGCACCGCCGCGAAATTGCGGCGCAGCGCCATAATCTCGGACATCATGCGGAAAAGCCCGGCATCCTTGATTTTATAAACGCCGTTGAACTGGTTCACCAGCAAAAGAGAATCGGAACGCACTTCAATCTCGTCCGCGCCGGCTTCCAGCGCGGCCTCAAGCGCGATTTTAAGCGCGAAATATTCCGCGCGGTTGTTGGTGGCCTTTCCTATGTATACCCCGGCCTGGCCGACGGACACGCCGTCCTCCGAAACCAGCACGAAGGCCGAGGCCGCCGGCCCCGGATTGCCGCGCGAGCCACCGTCTATGTTAGCAAGCAGTTTCATTGGCGGGGGCGGCTTCGCCCAGTGTTTCCGCTGTATAAAGTATTCGCTGGCAGTTGTCGCACACAACCACCGCGCCGCGTTTTTTGAGATCCACCGCCGTATGCGGCAGAATCCGCATATTGCAGCCGGAGCATACCGCGCCGGAAGGCGAGGCTTTCGCCTCGCACACCGCCACGCCGCCGCGCATGGAGCGCAAGTGCGCGTATTTGGCCACAAGGGAAGCGCCCTCAAGCGGCCCCAGCACCTCTTTTCTGGCGGAGGAAAGCGCGGACATCCGGACATCCATTTCGGCCCCGGCGCGCTCCGCTTCGGCGACAAGGGCGGCGGTTTTGGCCTCCTCGGCGGAAAAGGCGGCGGCCAGCTTTTTCTCCTCGGCGGAGGAGGCGGACACGGCATCCATATTGGCGAGAATCTCGCTTTCCGCGTCGCCGGCCTGGGATTTGAGCCTTTCTATCTCGCTTTGCAGGGCACGGAACGCCTCGTTGGTCTTGACCTGGTTAAGCTCGTTCTGATGCTTTTTGATTTCGGCCTCTTTCTCGGAAAGGCTGCGCTCCAGCTCCTTGCCGCGCAGCAGGAGTTTTTTGTGATTCTCGCGGTGCGCGTCCAGCGCGGCGCGCTTGGCGGAGCATTGCTTCTTAAGCCCGTCTGTCTGCGGGGCAACGGCCGCGCGCTTTTCCGACAGCGCGTCCAATTGCGTGTCGCGCCGCTGAAGCTCCACCAGGATTTTAAGGGTCTGCGTCGCGTCGGTCATTTGTTCCCCTCCCGCAGCGAGATTAATTTCTCAAGATTTTTCCCGCCTATCGGGCGGCTGCGCCCCAGTATCCGGGTTGCAAGGTCTATGCGGGCTATATGCTCCAAAGTCTCCATGCGGAACAGCGCCTGCTCCACCGTCGCGCCCCAGGCCGCCGCGCCGTGATTTGCCATCAGCAGCACATCGCGGCTTTTCACATAAGGCCGCATCGCGTCAACCACTTCGCGCGTGCCGGGGGCGCCGTAGGGCGCAAGAGCCACCGGCCCGAGCATAAGCACGGATTCGGCGGTAAGCGGCTTGTCCGGCGCAAGGCCCGCCGCGGCGTATCCGGTGGCCGCCGGAGGATGGGCATGCACCACGGCGCGCGCGTCGGGCCGGACGGAATAAACCAGCAGGTGCATTTTTATCTCGCTGGAGGCTTTGCCGCCGCGCTCCGGCCTGCCTTCCATATCCGTTACCACCATGTCGCGGGGGCGCAAAAACCCCTTGGCCGAGCCGGACGGGGTTATAAGAATGCGCCGCTCATCCAGCCGCGCGCTTATATTGCCGTCAGCGCCTGCCACCAGGCCGGCGGCGTAAAGCCGCCGCCCGGCCTCGGCGATATCGCGGCGCAGGGCAGCCTCGGAACTCATAGTGATATCATAGCTTTTCGCGCCGGCTTAAAAAAGCCCTCCCGTTTTTATACAATCTGTATATGGCTCAACATTTTTCCAATCTCCTGATTGACGTTCTGAACCTGTTCACCACGCCGCTCTACGACGTATGGCGCAGTTTCCTTTCCGCCGCGCCCAACATAATCGCCGCGCTCATATTTCTGATAGCCGGGCTGGTGCTGGCCCGGCTGCTAAGCGCGCTGACCGGAAGAATTCTGCACAAGGCGCATCTGGACGAGATAACCTCCCATATCGGCGTGAACGAGATTTTCGCGCGCGCGGGCTTTGGCAAATCCCCGGCATATGTGGCGGGCTTTGTGATTTACTGGTCGGTGCTGGCGGTTTTCCTGATGCTGGCGGCGAAATCGCTGAACCTGTCGGCCATAAGCGGCCTGCTGCAGCAGTTCGCGGTTTTCGTCCCGCGGCTGGTGGTGGCGGTAGTGATACTCTTTATAGGGATGCTGTTTGCGCCGCTGGCATACCGGGTGGTGGCCAATTCCGCCGCGACAAACAACATCAAAGGCGGCGTCACGCTGGCCAAGTCGGTGGAGGCGGGCGTGCTGTTTTTCGCCGCGCTGACCGCGCTGGAGCAGCTTGGCGTGGAAATGCGCTTTATCATCTCCACCGTGCAGATACTCACCGCGTCCGTGGGTTTGGCCTTTGCAATCGCCTTCGGGCTGGGCGCAAAGAGCCTGGCCGAGGAATTCCTGCGCGGATTTTTCAAACGGCAGGATTGAACCGCTCAATATATCTCCCGGCTGCGGCAATGGCGCGGCCTCCGCATAAATCATGTCCATCAGGCAATTGCGCCGGCACGCCGTTTCGCAGTCCCTTTTCCGGCCTGCCGCTTTGAAAGACGCTCTCGCCCGTCTGGGCTTTGTGCAGGCGGACCCCATCCGCGCCCCCGCCTGCGCGCAGGACCTGATACTCCGGCACCGCGTAAAAAACTACCGCGCGGGCGAACTTGAGCGCCGCTACCCCTCGCTGGATATTGAAGAGGATTATCTTTACGCCTACGGATTTGTCGCCCGCCCGCTATACCGGCTGCTGCATCCGCGCGGCACAGGCGCATTGTCGGCGCTGGAGAGAAAAATTATCGCCGCAGTCCGGGATTCGGGAGAACTGCACCCGGGACAGGCGGCTGCCCGCTTCGGCCACAACCGGATAACCAACGCCTGGGGCGGACAGTCCCGCAGGACCACGGACGCGCTGGAACGGCTGCATCACCGCGGGCTGCTGCGGGTTGTCCGCCGGCAGGGCGGAACCCGGATTTACGCGCCAGCCGGGCATCAGGGCAAGCCGGAGCCCGCCGGGGAACGTTGCCGGAAACTTATCCTGGCGGCAGCGGCCATTCTTGCGCCGGCTCCCAGAAAAAGTTTTCAATCCGCAATCGCGCCGCGGCTGAGGTGGATACTGCCTTCAATCCGCGCACGCGAACTTCTGGACGGAATGATAGGTTCCGGCGAACTGCAAAGCCGGGCAGTGGACGGGATTGAATATGTGTGGCCATCCGGCAAAATAAATGACGAAGAGCCGCCGCGCCGCGTGCGGCTGCTGGCCCCGTTTGACCCGCTGGTCTGGGACCGCAGGCGGTTTGAACACCTGTGGGGCTGGGCTTATCGTTTTGAGGCATATACTCCCCCCGCCAAAAGACTGCGCGGCTATTACGCCATGCCGCTGCTATGGGGCGACGACATCATCGGCTGGGCCAACGCCGCCGTGCGCGGCGGACGGCTTGAGTGCGAAACCGGTTTCGCCGGCAAACGCCCCGCCGGCAAGGATTTCCACAGGGAACTGGAAGCCGAATTTGACGCCATGAAGGCTTTTCTGTCTCTGCCGTAATCCCGCCGCTTCAGTATAACCCTTTCTCCAGCAGTTCGCTGTCGGAAATACCGAAGTGGTGGGCTATTTCGTGGCGGACTGTTTTCTCAACGCAGGCCTTCCTGACTTCGCCAACGGGACACCCAGTGGTTATTGACGGATAATGTTGTAAAGCTGCTGTTGTTCCGCGTCCATTCTCAATAACTGCTTCTTTCTTTCTCCGTGTTCCGGCGCATACTCCAACT